>JAICKK010000237.1 GCA_025927955.1 Nocardioidaceae bacterium | reverse complement strand
TCCTGGTCCGGGTCTGGCAACGCATCCTCGCCCTGACCGCCACCATCTGGCACAACGACCGAACCGGCCAACCCGTCAAACGCTCACTACTGGCCTACGACCACTGACACGGACCCCGACCCCTTGGAATTAACCATCTAGCGGCTCGCACCTCAACCAACGACCCGCGCCCGAGCCCACACGCTGGTTGAGGTGCCCGAACCCCCAGGGCGAGGGCCTCGAAACCATGGTGACCTCCGGCGCAGACCTGACCATGGTTTCGAGGCTCGCCTAGCGGCTCGCACCTCAACCAACGACGGGCGCGGCCGCCGTCAGGGATCAGGCGGTACGACGGACGAGCCGCAGCCGCCACGCCTGCGGTCCGCGCTCGAGGTAGTCGACCGCGAACGCGCCGGGTGAGCGCTGCTCGAGCTGGGCCAGCATCGGCAGCGGGTCGTGCGGGGCGACCAGGACCAGGCCGCCACCGGGCCGGACCGCGTCGAGGGCGCCGAAGATGGTGGCGTGTCGGATGGCGTGCGGCACGACGCGGGCGTCCAGCTCCGGGTAGCCCGGCGAGTCGACCTCGCCGCAGCCGCAGCTGTGCTCGCCGTGCGCGTGCTCCTCGGCGCCGACCGAGGCGACCGGCTCGCCGCCGAGGACCTCGTGCATGCCCGCCAGCAGCTCGGCCACCCAGACGTCGGGAGCGCCGACCAGCAGCGGCAGCACCAGCTCGTTCTCCTTCGCCAGGTGGCTGTCGAAGACGGCCCGCAGCGCCGCGCCCGCGGCCGCGGCGCGCACCGGATCCTGCGCGGCGGCGACCTCCTCGACCAAGTCCTTGATGAGCGAGTGCTCGGCGAGCATCCCGTCGACCAGCAGCCGCCCCGCATCCCGCCCGCGCGCGGCCGGGTACAGCGCCTCCTCCTCCGCGGCCGCGTGCGGCACCAGCTCGGTGCGGCACCAGGCGACGAGCTCGTCCCGCGCTGCGACGGCGGCGGGCGCGTCGCCGTGCGACGCGGCGGTCAGCAGGCGCTGGGTCGCGACCGCGAGGGCCCCGGCCATCTCGGCATGGTGCTGCTGGACGGACGCCGCGGCAGCGGCGTCGGCCTCGCTCGAGGCGATCACGAGGTGGGACATGGGCGGACCTCCGGCTGGGTGGGCCGCCCGGGTGGCGGACCTGACGGCATTTTACTACAGTTGTTTCCGTGGAAAATAACCCCCTGCCCGAGGCCGCGCGCCGCGCCGACCGGCTCGGACCCCGCCCCGGGCACGAGCGCCGCAGCGGGAGGGCGATGTCCGCCGCCAGGCTGCGGCTGCTGGAGAGGCTCGAGGCGCAGCCCGAGCCGACGACGCTCGCGGCGCTGGTGGCCGCCACCGGCCTGCACGCGAACACCGTGCGCGAGCACCTCGAGGCGCTCGAGCGCGGCGGGCTGGTCGCCCGGCAGCGCGCGGCACCCGAGGGCCGCGGGCGGCCGGCCTGGCTGTACGAGGCCACCGCTGGGCCGGCCGGCGGGCGCGCCGGGGAGTACGCCGGACTGGCCGCCGCCCTCGCCGGCGCGATCCACCGCTCCAGCGAGACCCCGGTCCAGGACGCCACGCTCGCCGGTGAGGAGTGGGGCCGTGAGCTCGCCCGCGAGCAAATCAAGCGGGCCCGCCATGACCCGGCTGACCCGGCTGAGCCGGCCGGCGCATCGGCGGCCCGGGCAGAGGTGGTCACCCTGCTCGACGAGATCGGCTTCGCACCCGAGCCGGACCGTCGCAACGGCCGGGTGCGGCTGACCCGCTGCCCGCTGCTGGAGGCCGCCCACCGCCACCCCGACATCGTGTGCGCGGTGCACCTCGGCCTGGTCCGGGGCGCCCTCGAGGAGTACGCCGGCCGGAACCAGACGGGCCACCGGACGGGCCACCAGACGGGCTCCGGGACGGGCGCGCCCGACGTACGGCTGCTGCCGTTCGCCGAGCCGGGCGCCTGCCTGCTGCACCTGACCGGCTCCGCGAGCTCAGGGCGCCCTCGATGACCCCACCGACGACCCCGCTGATGGCAGCCGTCGCCGGACCGGTCCCCGCCGGCGACCCCGGCACCCACACCGGCACCCACACCGGCACCCCCCTCGGGCGCGCCAGGAGCTGCCTGCCTCGCGCGGTCTTCCTGCTGCCCGCCGGGATCGCGATGCTCGCCGGCCTCGACGCCGCGCTGATGCTGCTCGGCCTGGCGGCACCGGTCTCGACCCGCCGGCTGCCGGACGTGCACGGGATGCTCATGGTGCTCGGCTTCGTGGGCACCCTGGTCAGCCTCGAGCGCGCCGTCGCGCTGCACCGCAGGGCCGGCTTTCTGGCACCGGCGCTGCTCGGCGCCGGCGGGCTGCTGCTGCTCTCACCACTTTCCCTCACCGTCGCCAGGACCGCGCTGCTGCTGGGCGCGGCCGCCCTGGTCGGCGTCTACATCCCGCTGTGGCGCCGCCAGCGCGACGACGCCGTGCTCATCCAGGCGCTCGGGGCGGTGCTGGCCGCAGGCGCCGCGACGCTGTGGCTCGGCGGCGTCGCCATGCCCTCGCTGCTGCCCTGGCTCGCCGGGTTCATCGTGCTCACCATCGCCGGCGAGCGCCTGGAGCTGGCCCGCCTGGCCCTGGGGCCCTCGGCCGGTCGCACCCTGGTGCTGCTGTCCTGCGCGGTGATGGCCGGCGTGGCCGCGTCGCTGCTGTTCCCGGCGCCCGGCACCGTGCTGCTCGGCGTCGCCCTCATGGCGCTGGTGGGCTGGCTCGGTCCGCACGACGTCGCGCGTCGGACCATCCGCACCACGGGGCTGACGCGGTTCATGGCGGCCGGCATGCTGTCGGGCTACGTCTGGCTGGCCGTGGCCGCGGCGATCTGGCTGCTGGGCGGTCCGGCGCTGTCGGGGGCCCGCTACGACGCGGTGGTGCACGCGGTCTTCCTGGGGTTCGCGATCTCGATGATCATGGCGCACGCCCCGGTGATCCTGCCCGCCGTGCTCCGCCGCCCGCTGCCCTACCACCCGCTGCTGCTCGTCCCGCTGGTGCTGCTGCACCTGTCCCTGGCGCTGCGGCTGTGGGTCGGTGACGCCCTCGGCGTGCCCGCCGCGTGGCAGGTCGGCGGGGTGCTCAACATCGTGGCCCTGCTGCTGTTCGTCGTGCTGGCGGCCCACTCCTCCATGCGCCGGAGCCGCTCCTCATGAGCACCCGGCGCGGCTTCGCACCACTGCGGGACCTTCCCGCGCTGCTGTGGCTGGTGGCGCTGGTGGGGGTGGTGCTCGCCCACCCGTTCGTGCCGGCCCCGCGGTGGCTGATGATCCACCTGCTGCTCCTGGGTGCCGTGACGCACTCCATCCTCGTCTGGAGCCAGCACTTCGCCGACGCGCTGCTGCACACCGCCCCCCGTCCGACGGACCCGCGGCAGCGGCCCTCGCGGCTCGGGCTGCTCAACGGCGGCGTGGTCGTGGTGGTCGCCGGTGTGCTCTCGGCCCAGTGGCCGGTGACGGCGGTCGGGGCGGCCGCGGTCGCGGTAGCGGTCGGCTGGCACGGCGTCGCCCTCCTGCTCCAGATGCGCCGGGCGCTGCCTGCGCGGTTCTCCATCACCGTGCGCTACTACGTGGCGGCAGCGGCCCTGCTGCCCGTGGGCGCGACCCTGGGAGTGCTGATGGCGCGCGGGCTCGGAGACCGGTCGCACGTCGAGGTGATGCTTGCGCACGCCGCGGTGAACGTCCTCGGCTGGATGGGGCTGAGCGTGGTCGGCACCCTCGTGACCCTGTGGCCCACCATGCTCCGGACGCGGATCGCGCCGGGCACCGAGCAGGCGGCGCGCCGTGCGCTGCCCGTCCTGGTGGGCGCGGTGCTGCTCACCGCCGGCGGCGCGCTGCTCGGGCTGCGCTACGTCGCCGTTGCCGGCCTGCTCGGCTACCTCGCCGGGCTCGGGCTGGTGGCCCGGCCCTTCGTCGACACGGCGCGGCGCAAGCCACCCGCGCACTACGCCACCTGGTCGGTGCTGGCCGCCGCCTGCTGGCTGGCCGGGTCGGTCGCCGCGCTCGCACTCGGGGTCGCGACCGCGCCGACCTGGGACGGCGTGCACGCCCGCGTGGAGTGGTGCGCGCCCGCCCTCGCCGCCGGGTTCGGCGCCCAGGTGCTGCTGGGAGCGCTGTCCTACCTGGTGCCGATGGCGGTCGGGCGCGGCCCCGCGCCGACCCGCGCCGCGAACACCGTCCTCGACCGTGGCGGCGCCCTGCGGGTCGTGCTCGTCAACGCCGGGCTGCTGGTGTGCCTGCTGCCGGTGCCGAGCGTGGTCCGGGTGCTCGCCTCGGCGCTGGCCGCGGCAGCCCTCGCCGCCTTCGTGCCGCTCATGCTGATGGCCCTCAGGGCGGCGCGCAGGGCCTCCGCGACCGTGGACCTGGAGCCTGCCGGCCCCCGCCGGCCACGGCGACACGGCCCCGCGCCCGCGGCCGGCGAACGGCCCCGCGGCCAGGTCACCGGGCTGGCCGCGACCGGCATCGCCCTGCTGGTGCTCGCCGTCGCCGCCGGTGTCGCGGTCGACCCGTCGGCGCTCGCCGGCGCGACCCGGACGGTCTCCGCCGCGGCCGGGGCCGTCGCGACCGGGCGTACGACGCACGTGGTGGTCCGGGCCGCGAACATGCGCTTCACCCCGTCGACGGTCCGGGTGGCGGAAGGCAACCGGCTGGTGCTCGACGTGCGCAACACCGACACCACCGACGTGCACGACCTCGTCCTCGACACCGGCGACGACACCGGCCGCCTGACTCCCGGCGCGTCCGCACGTCTCGACGTCGGCGTCGTGGGCCGCGACATCGAGGGCTGGTGCTCGGTGGTCGGCCACCGGCAGATGGGGATGGTGTTCCACATCCACGTCACCGGGGCGTCCCACGCCCGCGGCTCGACACACTCGGGCATGAACGGCAGGCCCGGCATGGCCGTGCCGTCGCCGGCCACGCACGACGCGGTGCTCGACCCCGCCGCCGAGCCCGGTCCCGGCTTCACCCCCTACGACGCGGTGCTGCCGCCGGCCGGGAGGGGCCGGGTGCACCGCCGTACCTT
>JAICKK010000020.1 GCA_025927955.1 Nocardioidaceae bacterium | reverse complement strand
GATGGGTGCCTCGCTCCGGGACAGCGCGCACTCGGCGCACGAGGCGGCCCGGGTGGCCTCGGAGGCGGTCTCGGTTGTGGAGTCGACCACCGAGACGGTGGCGAAGCTGGGTACGTCGAGCCAGGAGATCGGGAAGGTGGTGAAGGTGATCACCTCGATCGCGGAGCAGACGAACCTGTTGGCGTTGAACGCGACGATCGAGGCGGCTCGTGCGGGTGAGGCGGGCAAGGGGTTCGCGGTGGTCGCCAACGAGGTCAAGGAGCTGGCGCAGGAGACGGCGCGGGCGACCGAGGACATCGCGCGTCGGGTGGAGGCGATCCAGGCCGACACCGGTGGTGCGGTGGAGGCGATCGGGGAGATCAGCACGATCATCACCTCGATCAACGACTACCAGCTGACGATCGCCTCGGCGGTGGAGGAGCAGACCGCGACGACCACGGAGATGAGCCGCAACGTGACCGAGGCGGCGACCGGCTCGGGCGAGATCGCCACCAACATCACCGGCGTGGCGTCGGCCTCGACCTCCACCACGGAGGCGGTCAGCCAGACCCTCGCGGCGATCGACGAGCTGTCCCGGATGGCCGCCGACCTGCGCCAGGAGATCTCCCACTTCACGACCGCGTGAGCGGTGCCGGCAACGTCGCCGGCCGACCCCCGATCCGTTGCGGCCTCCGCGGGCAGGTTTTGCCTGCGGGGGCTGGTGTGCGCCCAGGTGACGGGCGATGATCGGTGCCTGCCGCTCCGACCCGAGAGTGGCAGGGACACCACCTGTCCAGCGGGGGCGCTGGCCGACAGGTGAGGGGGACGCGGTGCCGTACTCGCTCGTCAACGTGCCGGCGCTCGGCTACGACCTCGTCCGGCTGCCGCACGGCGAGCAGGTGGCCCGGGTGCTCCGGGTCGCGCTCTCCAGCGGGCCCGACGAGCTCGCCAGGCTCGCCGACCACCACCGCGGGGCGTCGAGGGCGCCGCGCTGGGACCAGGTCCTCGGCGGCCGGCAGCACGAGGGCCTGCGCGCCGCCCTGCGGCTCGCCGACACCCCGCTCGCGCGGGCGGTCGCCGGGGACAGCGGCTCGAGCGGCGTGCTGCTGCGACGCCTGGAGCGGGCCGCGATCGGGGACCTGCCCGCACTCGAGCGGGTGCTCCGCCACGACATCTTGGAGTGGACGTGGCTGCGCAGCGGCGACCTGGCGGTCCAGGACCCCGACCACGCCCTGGCCTGCGACGTGCTCGCCGACGCGGCGGCGTCGGCGTACTGCGCGGAGCACCTCGACGACGAGACCCGGCGCGCGATGGCCGCGCCGTTCCTCGCCGCCCGGCTCGCCTCCGACGGCTCGACCGGCCTCGGCGACGTCGACGACCTGCTCGCCGCCGTGGCCACCAGCAACGAGCCGGCCCGGGCGGCCTGGCGCCGTGCGGTCGACGCGGTGCGCCCGGGAACCGTCACGTGGGCGCCCGCGATGCACCAGGCCACCTGGGCCGTCCACCTGGCGGACCGGCTGCGGCTGGCCGCCAGCGCCCAGCTCGCGGCCGTGGTGGCGTTCCGCGAGGGCGGCTTCGAGGTCCGCGACGCGGCGTACGGCGTGTGGAACGCCCTCAGCGGAGCGGTCCAGGCCACGGTCGCCGCGGACCTGCTGCCCGACGCCGACCGCGCGCGGCTGACCGCCGTCTGGGTGCGGGTCCGAGGGGAGCTCGCCCCCGGGTAGCCCTCAGGTCCGCCCCGGCGCTGCCGATCCAGCGGGTGCCGGCAGTGCGCCGGACGAGCGCCGGCGCCTCGCCGGGCCTGCCGAGCGACGGGACACGACGTGACGAGGATCCGGGTTCTGGTGGTCGACGACTCCGTCGTGGTCCGCCGCCTGGTCAGCAACGTGCTGACCGAGGACCCGCTCATCGACGTGGTCGGGACCGCCGCCAACGGGCGGCTCGCGCTGGCCAAGCTGGAGTCGCTGGTGGTCGACGTCGTCACCATGGACGTCGAGATGCCGGAGATGGACGGGGTCTCGGCGGTGCGCGAGATGCGCCGCAGCGGCCACACCATGCCCGTCATCATGTTCAGCACGCTGACCGACCGCGGCGCCTCCGCGACCCTGGACGCCCTGGCCGCCGGCGCCAGCGACTACGTCACCAAGCCCGCCAACGTGGGCAGCGTCGGCCAGTCGATGGACCAGGTGCGGTCCTCCCTGGTCCCGAAGATCAAGGCGCTCGTGCCCCGCCGCCGGCTCGCCGGTCCCGCCCCCGCCGCTCCCACCGCTCCCGCCGCTCCCACCAGGCCCGGCGCCGCCGCCGGCAAGGCGGCCACGCTCACCACGCCCGTCCCGGCCGCGGCCGTGGCGGTGCCGCCCGCCGTGGTGCGTCTCGCGCCGCCCGTGAGCCCGCCGCGCGGCGGCTACCAGGTCCTGGTGGTCGGCTGCTCGACGGGCGGTCCCGAGGCGCTGGGCCGGCTGCTCTCGGCGCTGCCGCCGCTGCCCGTGCCCGTCGCCGTCGTCCAGCACATGCCCGCGCTCTTCACCGCCCAGCTCGCCGCCCGGCTCGACCGCCAGCTCGCGAGCCCGGTCGCCGAGGCGGTCGCCGGCAGGCGGCTCGAGCCCGGCACCGTGACCATCGCGCCGGGGGACTTCCACCTGCACCTGACCGGCACCCCCGCCGCGCCCGCCGTACGCCTCTCGCAGGAGCAGCCGGAGAACTACTGCCGGCCCGCCGTGGACGTGCTGTTCCGCACGGCGGCGTCCGTGTTCGGCGCGCACGTGCTCGCCGTCGTGCTGACAGGCATGGGCCAGGACGGTGCCCGCGGCGCGCGGGCGGTCGTCGACGCCGGCGGCTCGGTGCTCGCCCAGGACCGGGCCACCTCGGTGGTGTGGGGGATGCCCGGCGCGGTCGCCTCCGCCGGCCTCGCCGAGGAGGTCCTTCCGCTGTCCGCCCTCGCCAGGGCCGTCACCACACGGCTGACCGCGTCGTTCGCGGGAGCCGCACGCCGATGACCATCGCCCCCGAGGCGTTCACGTTCGTCCGCGACCTGGTACGACGTGAGAGCGCCATCGTGCTGGACACCGGCAAGGAGTACCTCGTCGAGTCGCGGCTGACCCCGCTGGCGCGCCAGGCCGGCCAGGTCGACGTCAACGCGTTCGTCAGCGCCCTGAGGTCGCGCTACAACCCGGTGCTCACCCGGCAGGTCGTCGAGGCGCTCACCACCAACGAGACGTCGTGGTTCCGCGACGGCGACCCGTTCGCCGCCCTCCGCTCCGATCTGTTCCCGGCGCTCGCCAGGAACCGGCCGAGCCGGCAGCTGCGGGTCTGGTGCGCGGCCTGCAGCAGCGGCCAGGAGCCCTACAGCGTCGCGATGACCGCCCTGGACACGCCCGCGCTGACGGGCTGGAAGGTCGAGATCGTGGCGACCGACCTCAACGAGGAGGTGCTGGCGCGGGCCCGCGCGGGCACCTACTCCCAGCTCGAGGTCAACCGCGGGCTCCCCGCCACCACGCTGGTCAGGCACTTCACCCGCGACGGTGCGCACTGGCGGATCACCCCCGCGCTGGCCGCGGCCGTCACCTTCCGGCCGCTCAACCTGGTCCGGCCGTTCCCGGCCATGGGGACCTTCGACGTGGTCCTCCTGCGCAACGTGCTCATCTACTTCGACCTGCCGACCAAGCGCGACATCCTCCGTCGCGTGCGGCAGGTCCTCTCCCCGGACGGCTACCTGTTCCTCGGTGCGGCGGAGATGACCATGGGGGTCGACGACTCCTGGGAACGGGTGCCGGCGGGCAGGTCGTCGGTCTACCAGGTCAGAGGGGACGCGCGGTGATGCGAGCACTGGTGGTCGACGACTCGCGGGCGATGCGCCGCATCGTCGCCAGGATCCTGACCGGCATCGGGTACGACGTGGAGGCCGGCGACGGACAGCAGGCGCTGGACGTCCTGGCGCGCGGCCCCAAGCCGCACCTGGCCTGCATCGACTGGAACATGCCGGTGATGGACGGGCTGAGCCTCGTGGTGAGGGTGCGGGAGAACCCGCAGTGGCGCGACATCACGCTGATGATGGTGACCACGGAGAGCGAGCACTCGCAGATCGTGCGGGCGCTCGCGGCCGGCGCCCACGAGTACCTCATCAAGCCGTTCACCTCCGACAGCCTCCGCGAGAAGCTCGACCTCCTCGGCCTGGTGCCGGCCCCGACCGGCGAGGTGGCCTCATGACGACGGTCGCGCTCGACGACGAGCTGGTCGGCGCCGTGGTCGAGCAGGTGTGGGAGTCGCTGCTCGGCGCTGTCGCCCGGCCGTGGGCCGGTCCGCGGCCCGCCGGCGCAACCGTCCCGACGGTCCGGGCGCAGGTGCGCCTGAGCGGCGACTGGAACGGGCTGGTGCGGCTCACCTGCGACCCGGCCACGGCGGAGACGCTGGCCGCGGCCATGCTCATGAGCGGCCCGGACGAGGCGCTCCCCGAGGAGGACGTCCTCGACGCGGTCGGCGAGGTCGTCAACGTCGTCGGCGGCAACGTCAAGGGCGCGCTCGTCGGCCGGACGTCGCTCGGCCTGCCCCAGGTCGCCCTGGCCGCCCGGGCCGCGCTGGCCGCCCTGCCCGCCCTGCCTGCCGTGGCCGACGACGCCGCCCGCAGCCTCGCGGTGCCCACCAGCCGGTGCGTCCTCGACTGGCACGGTGCGCCCGTGGTCGTCGAGGTCCTCGGCGACGACGCGCCCGACGTACCCGACGGCCGGCAGCAGCCGGACAGCAGTAGCCAGCAAGCCAAGACACGACAGGAGAAGCGGAAACCATGAAGGTTGTCATCGCCGACGACAGCCGGGTGATGCGGCAGATCGTGCTGCGGACCCTGCGCCAGGCCGGCTTCGCCCACCACGAGTTCGTCGAGGCGAGCGACGGGGCCGAGGCCCTCGCCAAGATCCAGGAGCACGAGGCCGAGCTGGTCCTCTCGGACTGGAACATGCCGAACACCACCGGGATCGAGCTGCTCCGTGCGCTGCGCGCCCAGGGCAACGCGGTGCCGTTCGGCTTCGTCACGTCCGAGGGGTCGCAGGAGATGCGGGCCGTGGCCGCGCAGGCCGGCGCCATGTTCCTGATCGCCAAGCCCTTCACGCCCGAGGCGTTCGAGGACGCCCTCGGCGCCGTGCTGTCCTAGCGGCGTCGCAGAAGCGTCGTAGAAACGTCAGGAGGAGGAGTCGAACCGTGCCCCTACCCGCACCCAAGCACATCAAGGACCTCTTCGAGGCCCTGCTCGGCCGCGACGTCAGCCTTGGGGACGGCGTGCCGGTCCCGCTGGACGCCCGGCCACGCCCGACGACCGCCGTGTACGTCGACGACAGCCTCTCGTTGTCGGCGGTCGCGCTGATGGACTTCCCGCTGACCGCCTACAGCGGCGCGGCGCTCGCGCTGCTGCCCAAGGGCGGCGCGCAGGACGCCATCGACGAGTCGGACCTGCCGGCGAGCCTGCTGGAGAACGCCGCCGAGCTGCTCAACGTGCTCGCCGCGCCGATCGGCGAGGCCAGCGGCGTGCACCAGCGGCTGCACCAGACCTTCGGGCCCGACCAGCTGCCGCCGAGCGACGTCTCGGCGTGGTCCGCGCGGCTCGGCTCCCGCCTCGACGTCGAGCTCGACATCAAGGGCTACGGCAAGGGCACCTTGTCGGTGGTCTGCACCCTCGGCTGAGGCTCCCGCTGCCCGGTGGCGACGTCGGGCGCCCGCCCGCCGGTGCGTTCGGCGCCGATGCCGGCGACCACCACCAGGACGATGCCCAGCACCGGCCACGCCCCGGGGACCTGGTGCAGCACCACGGTCCCGATGACCAGGGCGATCGCCGGCTCGAGGCACATGAGGGTGCCGAAGGCGCCCTGGTCGAGCCGCCGCAGGGCCAGCATCTCGAGGCTGAACGGGATGACCGGCAGCAGCACCGCGAGCCCGATCCCGATCACCACGACGTCCCACGTCATCAGGTGTGCCGTGCTCGGGCCGGCGACCACCGTGGCGACGACGGCGGCCACGGGAAGGGACACCGCCAGCCCCTGCAGGCCCGTGACACCGTCGCCGACGCGCTGGGTCAGCAGGATGTAGGACGCCCAGCAGCAGCCCGCGCCGAGGGCGAGGAACACGCCGACGACGTGCACGCCGCCGTGCCACGGCTCGGTCAGCAGCACCACGCCGAGCGCGGCGGAGGCCGGCCAGACCAGCATCCGGCCGCCGCGGCTGCGCGCGACCGCGACCCCGAGCGGGCCGAGGAACTCCAGGGCGCTCGCGGTGCCGAGCGGAAGCCGGGCCGCCGAGGCCATGAAGAGCATGGTCATGCCGGCGGTGACCACGCCGAGCACGGCGCAGGCGAGCAGGTTGGCGCGTCCGAGGTCGCGCAGCCGGGGGCGTACGAACGCCAGCAGGATCAGGCCGCCCCAGCCCAGCCGCAGCCAGGCGACGCCCTCCGGCGGCACCCGGGCGAACATGCCCACCGACGCGGCCAGGCCCAGCTGGGCGCAGGACATCGAGGCCACGGCCATCCCGGTGCCCGCCCGCGCCGAGGACCGCGCGGTCCCCGGTCCCAGGGCGTGTCCGAGTGTCATGGGTCAAGTAGACGGCCCCCTGACCGTTCATGTCCACGTGAATCGGATGGACAAGCCGTTCGTGACCGATGAACAATGCCTGAGTGGACCCCCGCCGGCTGGAGCTGCTGCTCGAGCTGTCGCGGCTCGGCTCGATGCGGGCGGTCGCGGACGTCATGCACGTGACCACGTCGACGGTCTCCCAGCAGATCGCGGCGCTGGCCCGCGAGGTCGGCACCCCGCTCCTGGAGCCCGCCGGCCGCCACGTCCGGCTGACCCCGGCCGGACGACGGCTCGCCGACCACGCCGTCACGATCCTCGCCGCGATCGAGGCCGCCCGCCTCGACCTGGACCCGGCGGCCGCACCGAGCGGCACGGTCCGGGTCGCGGCGTTCGCCTCGGCCGTGCGGGAGGCGCTGCTGCCCGTCGTCGGCACCCTCGCCGATCGCCATCGTGACGTCGGCCTGCTGATCCACGAGTACGAGCCCGCCGAGGCGCTGGCGCTGCTGGTCGCCGACGACGTCGACCTCGCCCTGACCTACGACTACAACCTCGCACCGGCGACCTTCGAGAGGGGGCTCGAGGCCTGGCCGCTGTGGGAGCGGCCCTGGGGGCTCGGCGTGCCGTCCGCGCAGAGGGTGGACGGCGGCAACGCGCTGGCGGTGTTCGCCCGGTTCGGTGACCACGACTGGATCATCAACTCCCGCAACACCGCCGACGAGGAGACGGTGCGCACGGTGGCCTCCCTGGCCGGCTTCCGGCCGCGCATCGTCCACCGAGCCGACAGCCTCGAGCTGGTGGAGGACATGATCGTGGCCGGCCTGGGCGTCGGGATGCTGCCGACCGGACGCCGCGGGGCGCCCGGGGTGGCGCTGTGCCCGCTCCGGGACCCGGACGTGCGGCTGCGTGCCTACGCGGTGGCGCGCCGCGGGCGGACGGACTGGCCGCCGCTCGCCCTGGTGCTGCGCATGCTGCGGCAGCCGTCACCCTCCCCGCACGAGGAGCCGTGCTGAGGGAGGCCCCACGTCTGGCGCCGCCTTCTGCCCTCAGCGGAATCCGACGCCGCCGGCGGACGCGGGCGGCAGCCAGCGGCTAGCCTCACCCGCGTGGGCGAGCTGCTGACGATGCGGGCGGGGAGTGGGCGGGCCGAGCCGCTGTGGCGCGACGTCGCGGGTGAGGTGCTGCGCGAGCGCCGCCACGAACGCTGCGAGACGCTCAGCGACACCGCCGGTCGGGCGGGAGTCTCCACGCAGTACCTCTCCGAGGTCGAACGCGGCCGCAAGGACCCGTCCTCCGAGGTGCTGTCCGCGGTCGCCGGCGCCCTCGACCTCACGCTGCTCGATCTCGCCGTCGGCGTCGCCCGGCGGCTGCACGTCGCCCCGGGCTCCGTCGTGCCGAACTCCGTCGCCCCGGTCGGGCGGGAGGTCGGCCCGGTGCGCGGTCCCCTGGCCCTGGCGGCCTGAGCGCACGGGTCATCTGCTGGTGATCACCTGGTCGGCGAGGCCGTAGGAGACCGCCTCGTCGGCGCGGAAGATCCGGTCCCGGTCGGTGTCGCGCCGCAGCGTCTCGACGTCCTGGCCGGTGTGGCGGCTCAGCGCACGCTCCATCTCCTCGCGCACCAGCAGGATCTCGTCCGCGGCCAGGATCAGGTCGGGTATGGTCCCGCGTCCCTGCCCGGATGGCTGGTGGAGCAGCACCCGCGCGTGCGGGAGGACCGACCGCTGCCCGGGCTCCCCGGCCGCGAGCAGCAGCGCCGTGCTGGAGAAGGCCTGGCCGACGCAGGTGGTGGCCACCGGCACGCGGCAGAACTGGAGGGTGTCGTAGAGCGCGAAGGTGGCGGTGATCGAGCCGCCGGGCGAGTTGAGGTAGAGGTTGACCGGTGTGTCGGGGCTCTCCGCCTCCAGATGCAGGATCTGGGCGATCAGGGCGTTGGCGACGCCGTCGTCGATCTCGGTGCCGAGGTAGACGATCCGCTCCTCGAGCAGCCGGCTGTAGACGTCCATCACCTTCTCCCCGCGCGGGGTGCGGCTGACCACGTTGGGGATCGTGTAGGTGCTCATCGGTCCGCACCTGCCGGGGTCCGGCCGACTCCCAAGCCGGTGGTACGGCGCGGTCGCGGCCGGAGCTGGCCGAGGTCGCCGACCACGTGGTCGAGGAACCCGTAGTCGCGCGCCTCCTCGGCGGTGAACATGTGGTCGCGCAGCGAGTCCTCGAAGACCTGCTCGACGCTCTTGCCAGTGCGCTCGGCGACGACCCCGAGAACGGTGTCGCGCATGTGCCGCAGGTCGTCGGCCTGGAGCTCGATGTCGACGGCGCTGCCCCCGATGCCGGCGGAGCCCTGGTGCAGCAGCACCTTGGCGTGCGGGAGCGCGTAGCGCTTGCCCTGCGTGCCGCAGCAGAGCAGGAACTGACCGGCGCTGTACGCCATGCCCAGCACGACGGTGGACACGTCGTTCGGCAGCAGCCGCATGGTGTCGGCGATCGCCAGCATCGCGGTCACCGAGCCGCCGGGCGAGTTGATCCAGAGGCTGATGTCGGTGGCGGGGTCGTCAGCGGAGAGCAGCACGAGCTGGGCGCACAGCAGCGCGCCGATCTCGTCGTCGAGCGCCGTGTCCAGGAGCAGGATGCGCTGGCCGAGCAGGTCCTCGGCGGTGCGCCGGCCCAGCGGGAGCGGTCGTTGTCCGTCGGTCATGGCCAGAGCCTGACGCGGCGGCCCCCCCGTGGAGAAGCGGATCTGCCCACAGCGGATCTGCCCACAGCGGATCCTCCCCGGCTGTCGCCGTCCCCTCTATGCTGGGAGGATGCTGTGGGCGCTGCTCGTCGTGTTCCTCGTGTTGTTCGTCGCCTTGCCGCTGGTCGGCATCGCCGCGTGGGCCCTGGTCAGTGCGGCCGTCGCCGGGCTGGTCATCGGTGCCCTGGCCAGGCTGGTCGTCCCGGGGACCCGCGGGCTCGGCATCCTCCCGACGATCCTGCTGGGGCTGGTCGGCTCGGTCGTCGGCGGGTTCATCGGCAACCACCTCCTCGGCGTGGGCGGTCTGCTCACCGTGCTCCTCGAGGTCGGCGTCGCGGCGGTCGCCGTGGCGCTGTTCGCCGGCCATCGCCGGGAGCTGGCCGCGCGCGACGGCAGGTATGCCGTCGGCCGGCGGTAGCCGGCGCCCCCGCGCTCCCCGGCGCGGGCCCACGCGACCCTCCGGGCCCGTTCGCCCTGGACGAACACCGGAACAGCTGGTGCACCGCCGGAGTTGAGTCGGCATCGCTCAACTCCCGAAAGGTGGGACCCCGATGTCCGCCACAGACTCCCAGCAGCCCACGCGGCTGCCCGTGCTCTTCCTCTCCGACCTCGTCGTGCTGCCGGGCATGGTGGTGCCCGTCGAGCTCGACGAGGCCGCCCAGGCCGCGATCGACGCGGCCCGCAGCAGCAGCGACGGCCGGCTGCTGGTCGCACCCCGCTTCACCGGGGCTGAGGACCGTTACGCCTCGTACGGCGCGATCGCGACCGTCGAGCGCGTCGGCCGGTTCAGCGGGGGCGCCGCGGCAGCGGTGCTCCGCGCCGAGCGGCGCGCTCGCATCGGCAGCGGCGTGAGCGGACCCGGCGCCGCCCTCTGGGTGGAGGTCGAGCCCGTCCCCGAGCAGCCCGCCGGCGAGCACGTGCGCGAGCTCGCCGAGGAGTACAAGCGCCTCGTCGTCGCCGTCCTGCAGCGCCGGGAGGCCTGGCAGGTCATCGACTCCGTCAACCAGATGACCGACCCGGGCGCGATCGCGGACGCGGCCGGCTACGCGCCGTACCTGTCCAACGAGCGCAAGCGCGAGCTGCTCGAGACCCCCGAGGTCGACAAGCGCCTCGAGAGGCTGATCGACTGGACCCGTGACCACCTCGCCGAGGTGGACGTCGCGGACAAGATCGGTGAGGACGTCCGCGAGGGCATGGAGCGGAGCCAGCGCGAGTTCCTGCTGCGCCAGCAGCTCGCCGCGATCCGCAAGGAGCTGGGCGAGGGCGAGCCGGAGGGCTCGGAGGACTACCGCGCCCGGGTGGAGGCCGCCGACGTGCCCGACGCCGTCCGCGAGGCGATGCTGCGCGAGGTCGGCAAGCTCGAGCGCTCCAGCGAGCAGAACCCCGAGGCGGCGTGGATCCGCACCTGGCTCGACACCGTGCTCGAGCTGCCGTGGAACGTCACCACCGAGGACCACGACGACATCCGCGCCGCCCGCGCGGTGCTCGACGCCGACCACCACGGCCTCGACGAGGTCAAGGAGCGGATCGTGGAGTACCTCGCGGTCCGGGCCCGCCGGGCCGCCCGCGGGCTGCAGGTCGTCGGGGGACGCGGGTCCGGTGCGGTGATCCTGCTCGCCGGCCCGCCCGGTGTCGGCAAGACCTCCCTCGGTGAGAGCGTCGCCCGGGCCCTGGGCCGGAGGTTCGTCCGGGTCGCCCTCGGCGGTGTCCGCGACGAGGCCGAGATCCGCGGGCACCGGCGGACGTACGTCGGGGCCCTCCCCGGTCGCATCGTGCGCGCCGTCAAGGAGGCCGGCTCGATGAACCCCGTCGTGCTGCTCGACGAGGTCGACAAGGTCGGCGCGGACTACCGCGGCGACCCCGCGGCCGCGCTGCTGGAGGTGCTCGACCCGGCGCAGAACCACACCTTCCGCGACCACTACCTCGAGCTGGACCTCGACCTGTCCGACGTGCTCTTCATCGCGACCGCCAACGTCGTCGACCAGATCCCCTCCGCGCTGCTGGACCGCATGGAGCTGGTCACCCTCGACGGCTACACCGAGGACGACAAGGTCGCGATCGCCCGGGACTTCCTGCTGCCGCGCCAGCTGGAGCGCGCCGCCATGAGCGACGACGAGGTCACCGTCAGCGACGACGCGCTGCGCGAGATCGCGGCCTACTACACGCGCGAGGCCGGGGTGCGCCAGATGGAGCGGATGCTCGCCAAGGCGCTGCGCAAGGCCGCCACCCGGCTGGCCGGTGGCTCAGCCGCACCGGTGGCCGTGGACGTGCCGGCCCTCAAGGAGCTGCTGGGCCGTCCGCGGTTCACCCCCGAGTCGCACGAGCGGACGTCGGTCCCGGGGGTCGCCACGGGGCTCGCGGTGACGGGGCTCGGCGGCGACGTCCTGTACGTCGAGGCAGGCAGCCACGGCGCCTCCGAGGGCGAGCCGCGGCTGACGCTGACCGGACAGCTCGGCGACGTGATGAAGGAGTCCGCGCAGATCGCGCTGTCCTTCGTCCGCTCGCACGCCGACCGGCTCGGCATCGACCCCGGCGTGCTCGACCGCAGCATCCACGTGCACGTGCCGGCGGGCGCCGTACCCAAGGACGGGCCGTCGGCGGGCGTGACGATGGTGACGGCGCTGGTGTCCCTGGCCACCGGCCGACCGGTGCGCTCCGAGGTCGGCATGACCGGCGAGGTCACCCTCAACGGCCGCGTGCTGCCCATCGGCGGGGTGAAGCAGAAGCTGCTCGCCGCGCAGCGGGCCGGGCTGACCGAGGTCTACCTGCCGGCGCGCAACGAGCCCGACCTCGAGGACGTGCCCGCCGAGGTCACGGCGGCCGTGCAGGTGCACCTGGTCGGCGACGTGCTGGACATCGTGGCCGGCGCCCTGGAGGGCGGCGGCGAGCGGCAGCCGGCCGCCGCCTGAGCGTGAGCGGGCACCTCTCGCGACCCGGGAGGTGCCCGGCTCAGGTGTCCCCGCGGTCAGCGGGCACCCCGAGCACCGTCCAGGCCCCCAGCAGGAAGAGCGTCCCGATCGCGGCCGCGGCGGCGGGCCAGCCGGCGGACTGGTAGGCGAGCCCGATGAGCGCGCCGAAGATGCTGGACCCGAGGTAGTAGGCCAGCAGGTACATCGCCGCCGCCTGCCCGCGCCGGCCCGCCGCCCGGGAGGACACCCAGGAGCTGGCGACGGAGTGGGTGGCGAAGAACCCGGCCGTGAAGACCAGCAGGCCGATGGCGATCGTCGGCATCCGGTCCGGCAGCATCAGCGCCAGCCCGCCGACCGACAGCGCGATGCCCAGCAGTGCCGGGCGCCTGGGCCCGAACCGGTCGGAGAGCCGTCCCGCGACCGGTGAGCTCACGGTGCCGGCGAGGTAGGCCAGGAACAGCAGCGAGGTGATCGTGGTGCTCAGGTGCAGCGGCGGCGACTCGAGCCGGAACGTCAGGTAGTTGTAGCAGGCGACGAAGCCGCCCATGAGCAGGAACGCGAGCACGCACAGCCGGACCACTCCCGGGTCGCGCAGCAGGTCGCGGACCTCCCCGGCGTGGTGCCGGGGGCCGGTCGATGTCGGGGTAGGGCGGCGGGCCGGCGGCAGCAGCCGCGTGAACAGCACGGTGGCCGCCGTCGCGGCGACCGCGAGCAGCGTGACCCCGGCGCGCCAGGAGGTGCTCTCCTCGACCAGCCCCGGGATCAGCCGGCCGCCGATGCCGCCCAGCGTGTTCCCGGCGACGTAGATCCCGATGGCCGTGCCCAGCTCGGCGGGATGCACCTCGTCGCCGAGGTGGGCGACCGCCACCGCGACCACGGCCGCCAGCGCACCCCCGACGAGCCCCCGTACCGCGACCAGCACCCAGAAGGCGGGGGACGCGGCGGCCACGAACGTCAGCAGGCAGGCCGTGAGCAGCCCGGCCCGCATGACCGGGACCCGGCCCCGGGACTCCGCCACCGACGAGAGCGGCACGATGACCAGAGCCAGCGCGCCGGTCGCAGCCGACACCGTGAGGCTCGCCGCCGTCGGGCCGACGCCGAAGTCGGCGCCGATGGACGGCAGCAGCGCCTGGGTGGCGTACAGCAGCCCGAACGCCGCGAGCGCGGCGAAGAGCATCGCCGTGTTGAGGCGACGCAGCTCGCGGCTCCCCGACGTCAGGCCGTCGGCCGTGCGCTCTCGTGTCATCACGCACGAGGCTACGAGGCTACGAGGCTACGAGTGCGGCACGTCTTGTGCGGTCGACCCGGCGCGTGTGCACGTGTTGGTGCGGTCGACCCGGCGGGTGTGCACGTGTTGGTGGTGTCGACCCGGCGGGTGTGCACGCGTCCTCGCGCGGTGTGAGGGGTGCAGATGCGCCGGCTCGGCGTGGTCGAGGCGTGCAGATGCGCCGGGTCGGCGTGGTCGCCACCAGAGCCGGGTCAGCGGGCGCGGCCGGGGCGCGACATCGGGGTGTGCCACATGCCGTCCTCGAGGAAGTCCTCGCCGTCCTGGCGGTAGCCGAAGCCCGCGTACCAGCCGGTCAGGCGGCTCTGCGCGTCCAGCCGTGAGCGCCGGGCGCCGACGATCTCCAGCGCTCGCCCCATCAGCGTCCCGGCCAGCCCCCGGCCGCGGTGGGCGGGGGTCACCAGGACGCGTCCGATCTTCAGCCGGTCCGCGTCGGGCGGCGGGTCCTGCAGCAGCCGCAGGTAGCCGACCGGTGTGCCGGAGTCGCTGACCCACACGTGCACGGTCGTCGGCTCCAGGTCGCGCCCGTCGAGCTCGGGGTAGGCGCACTCCTGCTCGACCACGAACACCGACTCCCGCAGCGCCCAGAGCAGGTAGGCCGTGCGGGCGTCGAGCTCGTCGAAGAGGGCCTGGTGCACGTCGTACGCGCTCATCGTCGCCTCACGACAGGGGCACCACGTCGGGCGCGCCGAGCCGCGCGGCGTCGGCGGTGCGGTCGTCGGGCATCTCCTGGCTCTCCCTCTCGGCGGCGACCCGCTGCTGGTAGTGCTCGACCTCGAGGCGCACCTGGCCCTCGCTCCAGCCGAGCGCGCGCCCCATCAGCTCGGCGGTCTCCCGGGCCGAGGCGGTGCCCCGGTGGAAGGTCTCGATGGAGACCCGGGTCCGCCTCGTGAGCACGTCGTCGAGGTGCCGCGCCCCCTCGTGGGTGACCGCGTAGACCACCTCCGCACGCAGGTAGTCCTCGGTCCCGGCCAGGGGCTCGCCCAGCCCCCTGTCATCGGCCACCAGGGCGAGCACCTCCTCGACGAGCGTGCCGTAGCGGTGCAGGAGGTGCTCGATACGGGCCGGGTGCAGACCGCTGCGCTCGGCGAGCCGGTGCCGGGCGTTCCACACCGCGTCGTACCCCTCCGCCCCGAGCAACGGGACGTGCTCGGTCACCGACGGCGGCACCCGGCGGTCCAGGGCCGTCTCCAGGCCGTGCACCGCCTCGTCGACGGCGTCCTTGGCCATCACGCGGTAGGTGGTGTACTTCCCGCCGGCGACCACCACGAGGCCCGGGACCGAGTGGGCGACGGCGTGCTCGCGGGAGAGCTTCGAGGTGGCCTCCGTCTCGCCCCGCAGCAGCGGCCGGAGCCCGGCGTACACGCCCTGGACGTCCGCGCGGGCCAGCGGCGTCTCCAGCACGGCGTTGACGTGCTCGAGGAGGTAGTCGATGTCGCGCGCGCTGGCCGCCGGGTGCGCCTTGTCCAGCGCCCAGTCGGTGTCGGTGGTGCCGATGATCCAGTGCCGGCCCCACGGGATCACGAACAGCACCGACGTCTCGGTGCGCAGGATCAGGCCGGACTCGGAGCGGATCCGGTCCCGGGGGACGACGAGGTGGATGCCCTTGCTGGCCCGTACGTGGAACTGGCCGCGCTCGCCGACCAGCGACTGGGTGTCGTCGGTCCACACCCCGGTGGAGTTGACCACCTGGCGGGCCCGCACGCTCAGCGAGCGGCCGCTCTCCAGGTCCTGGACGACGGCGCCGCACACGCGCTCGCCCTCGCGCAGGAAGGCCGTGACCCGGGCGCGGCTGGCCACGTGCGCACCGTACGCCGCGGCGGTGCGCGCGACGAACAGGGTGTGCCGGGCGTCGTCGACCTGCGCGTCGTAGTACTGCAGGGCGCCGATGAGCGCGTCCCTGCGCAGCGACGGGACGATGCGCCGCGCCTGACGGCGGGTCAGGTGCCGGTGGCGGGGCAGGCCGCGGGCGTTGCCGGACAGCAGGCCCAGGGTGTCGTAGAGCGCCACGCCCGTCCCGGCGTACACCCGCTCCCAGACCCGGCCGCGCAGCGGGTAGACGAACGGCACCGGTCGGACCAGGTGCGGCGCCAGCCGCTGGATCAGCAGCCCCCGCTCCTGCAGCGCCTCGGCCACCAGCCGGAAGTCGAGCATCTCCAGGTAGCGCAGGCCGCCGTGGATCAGCTTGCTCGAACGGCTCGACGTGCCGGAGGCGAAGTCGCGGGCCTCGACCAGGCCGACGCTCAGCCCGCGCGTGGCGGCGTCGAGCGCGCTGCCGGCCCCGACGACGCCACCCCCGACCACGAGGACGTCGAGCTCGGTGGACTCCATCGCCCGCAGGGCCGCCTCGCGCTGGTCCGGGGACAGGGCGACCGGGGTCATCGGTCGACCTCCACCCAGTCCAGCGTCCTGGCGACCGCCTTCTTCCACCTGGCGTACCCCTCCTCGCGCCGGTCCTCCGACCACTGCGGCTCCCAGCGCCGGTCCTCGGCCCAGTTCTCGCGGAGCTCGTCGGTGTCCTTCCAGAAGCCGACGGCCAGCCCCGCGGCGTACGCCGCGCCCAGCGCCGTCGTCTCGGCCACCACCGGCCGGCTCACGGGGACCCCGAGGACGTCGGCCTGCGTCTGCATGCACAGGTCGTTGGCGGTCACGCCGCCGTCGACCTTGAGCACCTCCAGGTCGACTCCGGAGTCCGTCGCCATCGCCTCGGCGACGTCCCTGCTCTGCCAGCAGATGCTCTCCAGCGTCGCCCGGGCCAGGTGCGCCTTGGTGTGGAAGCGGGAGAGCCCGACGAGCGCGCCGCGGGCGTCAGAGCGCCAGTACGGCGCGAACAGGCCGGAGAACGCCGGCACGAAGTAGACGTCGCCGCTGTCCTCCACCTCCAGGGCGAGCGTCTCGGACTCCGCGGCGTCGCGGATGACGCCGAGCTGGTCGCGCAGCCACTGCACCGCCGAGCCGGTGACCGCGATCGAGCCCTCGAGGCAGTAGACGGGGTCCTGGTCGCCGAGCTGGTACCCGACGGTGGTGAGCAGCCCGGACTCGGAGCGCACCATCTCGGTGCCCGTGTTGAGCAGCATGAAGTTGCCGGTGCCGTAGGTGTTCTTCGCCTCCCCGGGGGAGAAGCAGACCTGGCCGACCGTGGCGGCCTGCTGGTCGCCGAGGATGCCGGTCAGCGGCACCTCGCCGCCGAGCGGTCCGTCCACGCGGGTGGTGCCGTAGCCCTCCGGGCACGACGACAGCCTGATCTGCGGCAGCATCGACCTGGGGATGTCGAAGATCTCCAGCAGCTCGTCGTCCCAGTCGAGCGTCTCCAGGTCCATGAGCATGGTGCGGCTGGCGTTGGTGGGGTCGGTGACGTGCACGCCTCCGTCGACACCACCGGTCAGGTGCCACAGCAGCCACGAGTCCGTGGTGCCGAACACCGCGTCGCCCCTCTCGGCCGCCTCCCGGACGCCGTCCACGTTGTCGAGGACCCACCGGATCTTGCCGCCGGAGAAGTACGTCGCGGGCGGGATCCCGGCCTTGTGCCGGATCGTGTCGCCGTGGCCGTCGCGCTCCAGCCGGGCGGCGATCCGGTCGGTGCGGGTGTCCTGCCACACGATCGCGTTGCAGTACGGCTCCCCTGTCGTCCGGTCCCAGACCACGGTGGTCTCGCGCTGGTTCGTGATGCCCAGAGCGGCCAGGTCGGTGTGCGCGAGCCCCGCCTCGTCGAGTCCCCTCGACACGACGTCGCGGGTCCGCTCCCAGATCTCCACCGGGTCGTGCTCGACCCACCCGGAGCGGGGCAGGACCTGCTCGTGCTCGAGCTGGTGGCGGCCGACCTGCGAGCCGTCGTGGTCGAAGACCATGAAGCGGGTGCTCGTGGTGCCCTGGTCGACGGCGCCGACGAAGTCCGGCATGCGGGCATCCTCCTCTGGGCGGTGGCGGGGTCAGGAGGCGACAGTACGGCGCTCGCCCGGCCCGCGCGGGCGGCGCCGTACCGCGGCGTCGGCCTCGCTCGGCAGCGGGATGGGGACCTGCCACGAGTGGGCGCCCGGCTCGAGCACCCACAGCCGCGCCGCGACCAGGCGGAAGACCTGCAGCGAGCCCGCCACCATGGCGGCGGCCAGCGGGAGCTCCACGACCAGTGCGCTGAGCAGCGACCAGACCCGGTCCTCGCCGTGGGCGGTCAGCACGTCGAACCAGGCGTCGCAGACCAGCAGCGTGCCGGTCGCGAAGCCGGTCACCACCACCAGCTGGCGGCGTCGCCACCCCAGGAAGGCGGTCGCCGCGATGAGCGCGAGGAGCAGCACGTCGAAGCCCACCCAGGTCGCGTCCCAGTGGTCGGCGACGTACCGGCGGGGCAGCGAGGCCGCCAGGTAGACGATCCACGGCACCAGCACGACCGCCATCGCGACCATCGAGGTGACCCGGCGCTCCCGGCTCCGGCGCAGCCAGCCCCGCGAGGGCACGATCTCGTCCACCGGGCGGGACAGCCGGGTGATGAGCGCGCGGCGCTGCGCGGGGGTCAGCGCTGCGATCTCGTCGTCGGTGAGCATGGTGTCATCATCGGCCACGCCCCTCGAGGTGCTGAGGCCCCCAAGCCCCCCAATCCCCGTTGGTTGAGGTGCCGAGGCGCTAGCCGAGGCCTCGAAACCATGGTGACCTTGGGCGCGGACGGAACGGCGGTCGGGTGCGCGCGCAGGCTGTCGGCGGTCGGGTTTGTGCGAAGGTGTGGGTGGTTTCGAGGCCCTCGCCCTGGGGGCTCGGGCACCTGATCCGAAAGTGAAGGTGAGGTGAGGCGCTGAGCT
Organism: Nocardioidaceae bacterium; assembly: GCA_025927955.1. Lineage (GTDB taxonomy): Bacteria > Actinomycetota > Actinomycetes > Propionibacteriales > Nocardioidaceae > Nocardioides_B. Next base: position 12,677 of record JAICKK010000020.1, on the reverse strand, counting down.
GGCTTAGGCGGCGGGTGTGATGGTGACGTTGAAGCCAAGGGCTTGGAGTTGGCGGACGTAGCGGCGGGCTTGGCCGCGTGGGGATCGTTTGTGCTCTCGCCATTGCGGGCCGAGGTCGTTGAAGTGACCGCTGGGCTCGGAGAGTAGGTGCCAGACCGCGACGAGGATCGCGCGACCGGTGGCGACGTTGGCCACGTCCTTGCCTCGTCGCCTGGCGAGTTCTCGTTGTCGTTGACCGAGGTGAGTCTGGGTGCGTGCCGCGCCGGCAGCCGCGTTACCCATCGCGCGGGCGAGGTAGCGGCTGCCGTGTCCGGTCTTGCGCTTCTTCTCTCGCCCGGCAGAGGCGTGGGCCAGGGGCGCAAACCCGGCCCAGGAGCACAGATGCCCAGCGGTGGGGAACCGGCTCATGTCGACCCCGATCTCCCCGATGACCGCGGCCGCTGCGACTCGGTCGATCCCGGGGATCTGGTCCAAGACGGCAACCGCCTCAGCGAAAGGGGCGAGCAGTTCCTCGATGCGGGCGTCGACGTCGGCGATGTCACGGTCGTGGTCATCGACGCGTTGCAGCATCTTGGCCAGAAGCCAGGCGTGCTGCTGGTTGAACCGGCCCGTGAGGGCCTCGACGAGGTCCGGGGTCTTCTTGCGCAGCACGCCCCGGGCCAGGTCGGCCAGCCGCTCGGGGTCCCGCTCACCGGCGATCAAGGCGGCCATGATCGCTCGCCCCGAGACACCGAACGGGTCCGAGGCGACCAACGAGACCTTGATCTGGGCGTCCTCGAGCACCTTCTCGACGCGCTGCTTCTCACTGTTGCGCATCACCACCAGGTCGACCCGGTAACGGGTCAGCTCACGCAGCTCACGCAGCTCACGCAGGTCGGGCGGGAGCACGAAACTGGGCCGCAGCATCTGCCGCTCGGCCAGCTTGGCCAACCACACCGCGTCGATCCGGTCGGTCTTCGGTCGTCCCGGCAGGTGCTTGACCTCCCGGGCGTTGACCAGCCACGGCTCGAACCCGCGGGCCTCCAGCACGTAGAACGGGGGCCTCCAGTAGTCGCTGGTCGACTCCATCACCACCCGCTGCACGCTCAGCTCAGCGAACCAATCACACATCTGGTGCAAAGCTGCGGTCATCGTCGAGAACCGACGTACCTCCTGCCCACGACGGCCCCGCCTGGCCGCGTCGGGCACCCGGACACAACAGACCACCTCCGCCTTCCCGACATCGATGCCCGCGACCCGCTCGATGAGGGACTCTCCCGCGTGAGCCTCGATCGACTCCATGCCCGCACTCCTCTCCGGCGATGACAACGGGCCACCTGGAACAGGTCAACGACAAGCAAGGAATCTGATCCACGCGCTCAAGACAGCAAGAAAGGGCTCGAGCCGACCACACCGCCCGACTCAACCACGGCCTCGAAGACCAAGGTGCCACGGCGTCCGCCCAGGCGACCACAGACACACTTTCCGCCCCTCAGGGCGAACGCGCCAGCCTTCCTACGACTCAACCAGCGTGGGCGCACGCCGTTGGTTGAGGTGCCGAGGCGCTAGCCGAGGCCTCGAAACCATGGCCACGTGCGCGCGCAGGCTGTCGGCGGTGGGGTCCGCGCGTGGGTGCGGGTGGTTTCGAGGCCCTCGCCCTGGGGGCTCGGGCACCTCAACCAGCGTCGGGCTCGGGCACCTCAACCAGCGCCGGGCTCGGGCACCTCAACCAGCGTCGGGCTCGGGCACCTCGACCAGCGATCCGGCGCGGGGGAGCGCTCAGGAGCCGGCGACGCGCTGCAGCCAGCGCGGCGCCACGAGGAACGCCTCGGCCCGCAGCGCGGCGACGCCCACGCGAGGCAGGTCCGCGGCCGAGCGGAAGCACACGAACCGCGGCACCCACTCGGGCTGGTACTTGGCGTTGGCACGGTAGAGCGACTCGATCTGCCAGAACCGCGAGGCCCACAGCAGCACGCCGCGCCACAGCCGGAGCACCGGGCCGGCCCCGAGACGCTCGCCGCGGGCGAACACGCTGCGGAAGACGGCGAAGTTGAGCGACAGCCGGCACACGCCGAGAGCCGGCGCGGCGGCCATCAGCGAGGCCACCATCAGCTCGACGATGCCGTTACGGGCCTCCCGATCGCGGCGCATCAGGTCCAGGCTGAGGCCGTCGTCGCCCCACGGCACCAGGTGCAGGAGCCCGCACACCCGGCCGTCGCGGTCCCTGCAGGAGACGACCACCGCCCGAGCGTCGGCGGGGTCGCCGAACCTGCCGAGCGCCATCGAGAAGCCGCGCTCGACCACGCCCTCGCGCCACTCCTGCGCGCGGGCGTGAAGATCCGCCAGGGTCGCGGCGTCGAGGTCGCCCACCCGCTCGCAGCTCACCTGCAGCCCCGCCTGCTCGCAGCGGGACACCGCCTGGCGTACGCCGCGCATGCTGCGGCCCTGCAGGGAGAACTCGCCCGTGTGCAGGACCGCCTCGTCACCGAGCTCGAGGGCGTCCAGTCCCGAGCGGGCGAACGCCGCGGCGCCTCGCTCGCTGGCAGCCAGCACGGCCGGCACCCAGCCGAAGGAGCGGGCCTCCGCGAGCCACGCCGCGATCGCTCCCGGCCACGCCTCCGGGTCCCCGATCGGGTCCCCGGCGGCCAGCGACACGGTCCCCACCACCCGGTAGGTCAGCGCCGCCTTCCCGCTGGCCGAGAAGATCACCGAGCGGTCGTCACGCAGCGCGAAGTAGGACAGCGAGTCGATGCCGCCCCAGCGCCCCAGCAGCGCCTCGATCCGGGCGCGGTCCGTCTCGTCGAGGCCGTGCGGGCCGGAGGCGGGGGCCAGGCCGACCAGCACCGCCACCAGGAGGACCGACGCGCCGAGCACGACCAGCGCGACCGCGGCGCGGCTGCCGTCGCCGGCGTCGACGAAGCGGACCGGGCCGCTGATGCCCATCAGCCCGAGGAAGGCCTGCGCGAACCGGTCGGCGGTCGTCGTACCGGGTGCCTGGCCGTCCGCGTCGATGGCCAGCCACAGCCAGCCCAGCACGGTGGCCACCACGGGCCCGGCGACCAGGACCGCCACGAGCCGTGGCAGGGACCGGGGGTCGGGACGGGCGGTGAAGTGTCGCCGGGAGGTCACCAGCAGCACCACCAGGAAGAGGGACAGCGTGGCCTCCTCCACGTCGAGGCCCTTGAGCAGGTGCAGCAGCACCGACACGACGGCCAGGACGGTCGCGAGCAGCCAGGCCCGGAACTTCCCTCGCCGGAGGGCCCGCGAGAGCAGCAGCAGGATGAGCCCGGTCGCCGCGGCGCCCGTGGTCGCCGCCGCCGGGAAGACAGCCGGGACCAGGCCCGTGACGATCGCCACGCGCCCCCGCATGCTCGGCAGCACCGCGCTGAGCAGCGTCACCGCGCCGACCAGCGCCACCAGCCGGGCGACCGACGCCGGACGCTGCAGCGCCCGCCAGAGGCGACCCAGCATCAGCGCACGACGGCGGGAACCCGAGGGTGGCAGGACACCGGCGAGAGCCTACTGGTGAGTCCTGTGTGAGCCGGGCTGCCGTGCGGGTGCCTGCGGGGATCCGCCCCGAGCGGACCCGGTCGGGCCCCCGAGCCGGCGGTGTAGGGTCGTCTCGACGACAGGGGAGCGCCACCGAGCGCTGAGAGTGCGGGCAGCCGCAGACCCTCGAACCTGATCCGGCTAGCACCGGCGAAGGAAGTCGAGTCTCGACCGTTTCGCGCGGTCCCCTCCCAGACGACCGGGAGACGAACATGCACCGCAACCGACTGCGGGCAGCAGCACTGCTCACCGCGGCGGCCGCCGCCACGTCCGGGCTGGCCGCCTGCTCCCTCGGGGGTACGACGGACCGGTCGGCCTCGCCGGGCCGGACGGTCGTCGTGGCCACCCACGACTCGTGGGCGATGTCGAAGAGCGTGCTGCGGAGGTTCACCAAGCAGACCGGCTACACCGTCAAGATCGAGCCGAACGGCGACGTCGGCCAGCTGACGAACAAGCTGGTGCTGACCAAGGGTGCGCCGATCGCCGACATGACCTACGGCATCGACAACACGTTCGCGTCCCGGGCCGTCGACCAGGGCGTCCTGGTCGACTACTCGCCTCCCGGCCAGGCGGCGTCCGCGGCGTCGTACGCGCTGCCCGACCCGACGGCGGCCCGGCAGCTGACCCCGGTCGACTACGGCGACGTGTGCGTGAACGTCGACGACGTCTGGTTCCGCAAGCACGGCCGCACGCCCCCGCGCACGCTGGCGGACCTGACCCGACCGGCGTACAAGGGCCTCTTCGTGACCCCGGGCGCCACCACGTCCTCGCCGGGGCTGGCGTTCCTGCTCGCCACGGTCGCGCGCTACGGCGACCACTGGCCGGCGTACTGGAAGCGGCTGATGGCGAACGGCACGAAGATCACGTCGGGCTGGGACGGCGCCTACGAGGTCGACTTCACGGCCGGCGGAGGCAACGGGGACCGGCCGATCGTGCTCTCCTACGACTCCTCGCCGCCGTACACGATCCCCAAGGGCGGCCACCGGCCCACCACGAGCGCGCTGCTCGACACGTGCTTCCGCCAGGTCGAGTACGCCGGCGTGCTCAAGGGCGCGAACGACCCCGCCGGCGCCAAGGCGTTCGTGCGCTTCATGACCGAGCGTCCCTTCCAGGAGGCGCTGCCGGAGAACATGTACGTCTTCCCGGTCGACTCCAAGGCGACGCTGCCCGCGGCGTGGGCGCGGTGGGCGAAGGTCCCGGCGCACCCGTTCAGCGTCCCGCCCGCCGAGATCGCCGCGAAGCGCGACGTGTGGCTGCGGACGTGGAGCGACCTGACCAGCCGATGACCAGCCGATGACCAGCCGACCGACGGGCCGCCGTGGCGGTACCGCCACGCTGGTCGCGCTCTCCGCCCTGCCGCTGCTCGTGCTCGGGGTGTTCTTCGTGCTGCCGGTCGCCGGCATGGTGGGTCGCGGCTTCTTCCCGGGCGGCCGCCTGGACCTCACGGGGGTGCTGGACGTGCTCGGCCGGCCGCGGGTGCACCGGGTGCTCTGGTTCACGCTGTGGTCCTCCGGCGTCGCGACGCTCGTGACGGTCGTGCTCGGCCTGCCCGTCACCTTCGTGCTGCACCGGCTGCGGCTGCCCGGCCGCAGGGTGCTGCGCGCCTTCGTGCTGATGCCCTTCGTGATGCCCACGGTGGTCGTCGGCGTCGCCTTCCGGACCCTGCTGGCCTCCTCCGGGCCGCTGGGCATGCTGCACCTCGACGGGACGCCCGCCGCGATCGTGGCGGCGATGGTGTTCTTCAACCTCGCCGTCGTGGTCCGCACCGTGGGCGCCCTGTGGGAGGGGCTCGACCGGCGGCGCGAGGAGGCCGCCGCCGTGCTCGGCGCCTCACCGGCGCAGGTCTTCCGCACGGTCACGCTGCCGGCGCTGATGCCCGGGATCGTCGCCGCGGCCAGCGTCGTGTTCCTGTTCTGCGCCACGTCGTTCGGGGTGGTGCTCACCCTGGGCGGCCTGCGGTACGCGACAGTGGAGACCGAGATCTACCTGCTCACCACCCAGCTGCTCGACCTGCGGGCGGCCGCGGCGCTCTCGGTTCTGCAGCTGCTGGTCGTCTCCGTGCTCCTGTACGCCGCGCAGCGCAGCCGGTCCGGCCGCGAGCAGGCGCTCGGCCGGGCCGCCGCCCGCGACGCCGCCCGTCCGCCCCGGCGGCGCGACGCCGGGCTGCTCGCCGTGACCGCCGTCGTGCTGGCGCTGGTCGCGGCGCCGATCGTGGCGCTGGTCGTCCGGTCCCTGCACGTCGACGGCTCGTGGAGCCTGGGGAACTACCGGTCGCTGGGTGCCGTGGGGAGCGGGGACGCGGCGCTGGTCCCGGTCACCGCGGCGCTGGCCAACTCCTGGCGCGTCGCCGTGGACGCCACCCTCCTGGCGATGCTGCTCGGGGTGCTGGTGGCGCTCGCGGTCTCCCGACGCCCGAGGGCGCATGCGGTCCGTCGGGCCGTGGGGCTGCTCGACGCCGTCTTCATGCTGCCGCTGGGCGTGTCCGCGGTCACCTTGGGCTTCGGCTTCCTCATCACCTTGGACCGTCCCCCGCTGGACCTGCGCGGCTCCGTGCTGCTGGTGCCGATCGCCCAGGCCCTGGTCGCGCTGCCGCTCGTCGTACGCACGCTCGCGCCGGCGCTCCGGTCGGTCGACCCCCGGCAGCGTCAGGCGGCGGCGACGCTGGGTGCGTCCCCGGCACGGGTGCTGCTCACCGTCGACCTCCCGCTGATGTGGCGCCCGCTGCTCGCCGCCACCGGCTTCGCCTTCGCGGTCTCGCTGGGGGAGTTCGGCGCGACGAGCTTCCTGGCCCGGCCGGACCGGCCGACGCTGCCGGTGCTCATCTACCAGCTGATCTCCCGCCCGGACCCGAGCAGCTTCGGGACCGCGCTGGCCGCCTCGGTCGTCCTCGGGCTGCTCACGGTCGCGGTGATGGGACTGGTGGAGCGGCTGCGGCTGGGCTCCGTGGGGGCGTTCTGAGGTGCTCGAGATCCGCGACCTCACGGTCCGCTTCGACGCGGCCCCCGCCGTCGACGGGGTCGACCTCGACGTGCCGACGGGTTCCGTGCTGGCGGTCCTCGGCCCCTCCGGCTCCGGCAAGTCGACCCTGCTGCGCGCGGTGGCCGGTCTGGAGGAGCTCGCGTCCGGGTCCGTGCGCTACGACGGCATCGACCTGGCACGCGTGCCGACGCACCGTCGCGGCTTCGCGCTGATGTTCCAGGACGGTCAGCTGTTCCCCCACCAGTCGGTCGCCGGCAACGTCGGCTACGCGCTCCGGCTGCGCCGGCTGCCGGCCCGCGCGGCGCAGCGCCGGGTGGCGGAGCTGCTCGAGCTCGTCGGCCTGCCCGGCTTCGGCCCGCGCAGCACCACGGGCCTGTCCGGTGGGGAGCGGCAGCGCGTCGCCCTCGCCCGCGCGCTCGCCGTCGAGCCGCGGCTGCTGCTGCTCGACGAGCCGCTGTCCGCCCTCGACCGGGGGCTGCGCGAGCGCCTGTCCCACGACCTGCGCCGGATCCTGGTGGCGGCCGGTACGACGGCGGTGCTGGTCACCCACGACCAGGAGGAGGCGTTCGCGGTGGCCGACCGGCTCGCGCTGATGCGGGCCGGGCGGGTCGTGCAGGCGGGGACGCTGGAGGACGTGTGGGGAGCCCCCGTCGACGCCGAGGCGGCGCGCTTCCTCGGCTACGCCACCGTGCTCGAGGGCGAGCCGGCGCGGGTGGTGCTGGCCGCGGGCGGTCGCCGGCCGGCCGGCCGGCTCGACGGGGCGCTCGCGCTGCGCCGCTCCGCGCTCCGGGTGGACCCGGCGGGGGCCCTGCCGGGCCGGGTGCTGACCGCCCGGGCCACCCCGGACGCCGTACGCCTGGAGGTCGACGTGGAGGGCGTCGGACCGGTGGACGCCGTCGGCGCCGTCGGGGCCGCCCTTCCGGGGCCGGGCCGGGACGTGTGTCTCGTGGTCGATCTCACGCGGACCGCCCGGCTGCCGCCCGCAGGCTCGACCTGACCTGGCCCGCCGGAGGACATAGGCTGTGGGACCGTGACACGACGCGCCTACACCCTGCTCGTCGGGGTGGCCATCACCATGGGCGTCGTCGCCGTGACCGTCGCGATCGTGCTCGACAAGGGCCTGCGCGACCCCGACGGCTCACTGGGCCCGTCGTGGGTGCGGATGCCGGCCCTGGTGGCCGGTGCCTTCGTCGTCGACCTCCTGCCGCGCTCGCTGTGGCGGTCCCGCCACCGGCTGCGGTCGTTCGGCACCCACCTGCGCAGCCTGGTCGACGAGCACTGGACGCGGGAGCGCGTCACGCTCGTGGTGGTCGGGCTGGTGTCGTTCTACGTCACCTACGTCAGCTACCGGAACCTCAAGAACTTCCTGCCCGCGATCTACGGGCACAAGACCTACGACAACGTGCTGCACAACCTCGACCGGACGCTGATGTTCGGCCACGAGCCGGCGATCCTGCTGCACCAGGTGCTGGGGGAGACCTACGCCGCTCACGTGCTGGCCTTCATCTACCTGCTGTTCCTACCGGTGGCGCCGGCGTCGCTGGTGGTCTTCCTGGTGTGGACGCGCAACATCAGCCACGGCTACTGGTACGCCACGTCCCACTGCCTCGCATGGGCGCTGGGGACCTTGAGCTACTACCTGCTGCCGACGCTCGGCCCCAACTTCGCGTTCCCCTGGCTCTACCACGACCTCGACCAGACCGGCGTCACCTCGATGCTGGACTCGTTGTGGTACTCGCGCTACAACGCGGTGTGGCTGCCCTCCAGCGGGTCGATCCAGAGCATCGCCGGCTTCGCGTCCCTGCACGTCGGCATCATCTTGACCCTTGCCCTGATCACCCAGCACATCGTGCGGCAGGCGTGGGTGCGCCGCGTCATGTGGGTCTACTTCGGGCTCACCGTCGTCTCGACGCTGTACTTCGGCTGGCACTACATCGCCGACGACCTCGCCGGCGCGCTCATCGCCTTCGTCTCGGTGTGGGTGGGCGGCAAGGCGACCGGTCAGGTGTTCGAGCGGCGCGGGCGCTCGTCGTACCCCACGGCGACGAGCTCGCGGGTCCCGCGGCGGGCCGAACGGATGGGGCTCGATAGCCCGATCGGGTCATCTGAGGATTAGTCCGCGTCGTCGGCTGTGAGGAGCCGTCCGGCTGACGTACGCTTGTGCCCACGCAAGAAACGAGGTCCGGGGGGACCTCGTGACCGGTTCAGAAGCGTCGCGGCAGAGTGTGTAGTGAGGCTGCACTCGTCCTCCACGGCGTGGACGGCTGGTTCCTCTTGATGGTGGCCGTGTCCCGACCTCCCAACGGGACAGGGTTGCTGGTCCCGCCCCAACCTCCCAATGGGGCGGGACCTTCCATTTAAGCGCCCGGAGCCCTCGCACATGCCGCTGGTTGAGTCCCCGGGAGCTAGCCGAGCCGGCGCGTTGGTTGAGGTGCCGAGGCGCTACCCGAGGCCTCGGAACCATGCTCACGTGCGCGCGGAGGCTGTCGGCGGTCGGCTCCGCGGTGAAGGTGCGGGTGGTTTCGAGGCCCTCGCCCTGGGGCTCGGGCACCTCAACCTGCGTGGGGGGGCGGGGACCTCGGTCAGCGTGGGGGCCGGGGTCTCGGCCAGCGTGGTCTGCGCCGCGGCGTTGGTTGAGGTGCCGAGGCGCTAGCCGAGGCCTCGAAACCATGCTCACGTGCGCGCGCAGGCTGTCGGCGGTCGGCTCCGCGGTGGGGGTGCGGGTGGTTTCGAGGCCCTCGCCCTGGGGGCTCGGGCACCTCAACCAGCGCGGAGGGTCACATTCGGCGAGAATTACAACGGTGTGGTTTGTCAACCCGACACGCCGTGGGGCCGAAGATATTCGAGGGGAAAGTGTTCCCTTTGTGACTGGTGAGCACTAGCGTTCCCCGAGTGCCCCCGTTCGGGGGCGCGCCGGACGGTCAGCACGGCGGCACGTGGGAGGTGTCGGCGCGGGACCGATCGGCGTCGATGCAGCCCGCCGGACCGGGAGGAAGCGGCCCGGCGAGCAGACGGAAGGGTCGAGGCAGTGCGACGACGACACCGCGCCGGTGCGGTGCTGGGTGTGTTCACGGTGGTCGTGTCCGTGACCGCGGCGGGACTGAGCGGGGCGGCGCTCGCCCAGCCCGGTGGCCACAGCAGCCATGGCAGCCAGGCGGCAACCGCGTACCCGAGCCGCCAGCAGGTCGACCGCGCCCGCGCGGCGGCCGCCGCGAGGGCGCGCGACGTGAGCGTGATCAAGGCGCAGCTCGTGCTCGCCGGCCAGCGCCTGGAGCAGGCCGCGCTGCGCGCGGAGCAGGCCTCCGAGGCGTACAACGGCGCCCGGTGGCGGCTCGGGGAGGCCCGGAAGGCGTACCGCGTCGCGCGCGCCGATGCCGTTCGGGCGCGGCGGACCGTCTCGACCCAGCGGGACCGGATCGGGGCCGTGGTCGCGCAGTCCTACCAGGAAGGTGGGGACCTCTCCGCGGTGCACGCGGTGCTCGGGTCCGACGGACCGCAGGGCGTGCTGGACCAGTACGCCGCCTTCCAGGGCGCCTCGACGTCCCTGCAGGCCGACTACCAGCGGTTCACCGCCACCGAGGCGCTGGCCCGGGTCTACGAGGCGAAGGCCCGGCGTGCGAAGGCGCGGCAGGCCCGGCTCGCGGCGCAGGCCCGTCAGGCGCAGCAGGCCGCTGCGGCCGCGGCAGAATCGGCGCAGTCCGAGGCGGCGTCCATCGCGCAGCAGAAGACTCGGCTGGTCGCCGAGCTCGCCCGGGCCCAGCACATCTCCGTGACCCTGGCTCGCAGCCGGCAGGCGGCCCTCGAGCGGATCGCCCAGCAGCGGGCCGAGGCGCGCGCCCGCCGCGCCGCGGCGCTGGCCCGGCAACGAGCCGCGGCGGCCGCGAAGGCGGCTGCGGAGAAGGCGGCTGCCCAGAGGGCGGCAGCAAGGGCGGCCAGGGCGGCGTCGTCCTCGGCGGCCACGCCGGCCCGGCGGCCGTCGGCGCACCACCGGTCCGGCAGCGGCTCCTCGGCTCCGGCGCCCGCCCCGGCTCCCGCACCCGCTCCCGCCCCCGCCCCGGCACCCGCCCCGGCACCTGCCCCCGGCGGCAGCGGTCAGCAGGCGGTCCGCTTCGCGGAGGCCCAGCTCGGCGATCCCTACGTGTGGGGGGCCGCCGGCCCCGACGCATGGGACTGCTCCGGTCTGACGATGAGGGCCTGGGCGTCGGCGGGCGTCTACCTACCGCACTACACGGTCGCGCAGTACGAGAGCACCACGCACCTCTCCGTCGGCGAGCTGCGGCCCGGCGACCTGGTGTTCTGGAGCTCCAACGGCGCCCCCAGCGGCATCCACCACGTCGCCATGTACATCGGCGGCGGGAAGATCATCCACGCGCCGCGCACCGGCCGGGACGTGGAGATCGACGACATGTACTACTGGATCCCGCCGAACTTCTTCGGCCGCCCGTAGCGCAGACCCGCAGCACAGCGGGACGTCCTCGGCGCCGGGCGTCATGGGTGCGGAGGCGTACGACGCGCCGCCGACCCGGTCTAGTGGGTCGAGTGGGCCGCCGGGTGACCCTGCGCGGGGAACGCGTCGGTCCGGCCCTCCTGGGTCGCCCGCTCGAAGGAGGCGTTGACCTCGGCCTCCGCCTCGGTCCGGCCGACCCATTCCGCGCCCTCGACGGACTTGCCGGGCTCGAGGTCCTTGTAGACCTCGAAGAAGTGCTGGATCTCGAGCCGGTCGAACTTCGAGACGTGGTTGATGTCGCGCAGGTGCTCCAGCCGCGGGTCGGTGGCCGGCACGCACAGCACCTTGTCGTCGCCGCCGGCCTCGTCGGTCATCCGGAACATCCCGATGGCGCGGCACCTGATCAGGCATCCGGGGAAGGTGGGCTCCTGGAGCAGGACCAGCGCGTCCAGGGGGTCCCCGTCGAGCCCGAGGGTGTTCTCGATGTAGCCGTAGTCGGCCGGGTACTGCGTGGAGGTGAAGAGGGTCCGGTCCAGGCGGATGCGGCCGGTGTGGTGGTCGACCTCGTACTTGTTGCGCTGCCCCTTGGGGATCTCTACCAGGACGTCGAACTCCACTGCGTCTCCTTCAGTTCGGGCCGCGAGCCACACGGGCGTCTCGGCTAGTCTCGCGCACGATGGTCCGTCTGCGCAGCCGAGGGGGGCGCGAGGCATCCCCCGGGGACGCCCGCGCCCAAAGTCGTCGACAGCGTCGTCGGCGGCGTCGCTGGCCGTGGTGGACCGCCGCGGCGCTCGTCGTGCTGCTCGTGGCCGCCGGAGCCGTCACCTACCGGCTCGACCTCCTGCACCCGACCCCCGGCCACCACCCCTCGGCCGCGCCGCCGCCCGCCCGGATCCCGCCCCCGCCCGGGCTCACGCTGCCCGCTCCGGCCCGGTCCCTGCCTCCCGTCGCGGCCGCGGCCTCCCCGGTCCGCGCCGACCCCGCCGCCGTACGGCGGGCAGTGGACCGCCTGGCCGCATCGCGCAAGCTGGGTCCCCACGTGGTGGTCCGGGTGGCCCAGCTCGCCGACGGCAGGCTGCTCTACCGGCACGGCAGCGGGCCGGTCGTCCCGGCCTCGACGATGAAGCTGCTGACCATGGTCGCCGCGCTCGCGACCCTCGGCCCGGACCACCGGTTCACCACCTCCGTGGTCGCCACCCCGCAGTCCCCGCGGATCGTCCTCGTGGGTGGAGGGGACCCGCTGCTGGCCCGGACCCCGGCAGGCGACGGCAGCTACCCGCACCGGGCGGACCTCGACACCCTGGCCGCGTCGACGGCCCGCGCGCTCCGGGCGCTGGGCAGGCACACCGTGCGGCTGGGCTACGACGCGTCCCTGTTCGCCGGGCCCGGGGTAGACCGCCACTGGGAGCCGTCGTACGTCCCCGACGACGTGGTGAGCCCGATCTCCGCGCTGTGGGTCGACGAGGGTCGCCAGCGCACCGGCCTGGCCGCCCGGACCCGCACGCCCGCGCGCGCGGCCGCGGACGTCTTCGCCCGAGCGCTCGAGCGCCGCCACATCAAGGTCCGGGGCACTCCCGCGCCCGCCGTGGCGCCGACGACCGCGCACGGCGGGCGGCCGGTCGCCCGGGTGCGCAGCGCACCGCTCGCGGAGATCGTGCAGCACATCGTCGAGGTCAGCGACAACGAGGGCGCCGAGGTGCTCGCCCACCAGGTCGCGGTCGCG
>JAICKK010000083.1 GCA_025927955.1 Nocardioidaceae bacterium | reverse complement strand
GTGCTGGCCTTCGCCTACTGGCGTCGCCTGGGCGGCGCCGCGGACCGGCGCGCGTCCCAGGCACAGGTCGCCGGCGAGCCGGGCAGCGGGACCGTCGGCGACTCCGCCGGCGCGGTCGCGGGCCAGCGCCGCGAGTTCTGGCGGTTCACCGCACCACGAGCCGCCGCCAGCGTCGCCCAGATGGCGATGCAGCGGCTCGACATCGTCCTGGTCGCCGCGCTGGCCGGCGCGGTGCCCGCGGCCATCTACACGGCCGCCACCCGGTTCCTCGTCGTCGGCCAGATGGGCCAGCGGGCCATCTCGCTGGCGGTGCAGCCGCGACTCGGTGAGGCGCTCGCCCTGCACGACACCGCCCTGGGCAAGCAGCTCTACCGGGTCTCGACGTCCTGGCTCATGCTGGTCACCTGGCCGACGTACCTGACGTTCTGCTTCTTCGGCGAGCAGCTGCTCGGCCTCTTCGGCCACGACTACGCCGCGGGTCGTGACGTGCTGCTGCTCCTGGCGGGCATCATGCTGTTCGCCACCGGGTGCGGCATGGTCGACATGGTCCTCAACATGGCCGGGCGCACCTCGTGGAACCTGATGAACGTCGGGCTGTCCCTCGGCGTCCAGATCGGCGTCGACCTCTGGCTGATCCCCGACCACGGCATCCTCGGCGCGGCCATCGGCTGGGCGGCCGGCATCGTGCTGGCGAACCTCGTCCCCCTCGTGCAGGTGGGCGCCGTGGTCGGCCTGCACCCGTTCGGACGCACGACGCTGGCCGCGGTGCTCTCGACGGTGGGCTGCTTCGCCGCGGTGCCTGCGGTGGTCATCGCGCTGCTGGGGCCGGGCTGGGTGTCGCTGGCGGTGAGCCTGTCGGTCGGGTGCAGCCTCTACGCCGTGGCGCTGTGGCGGCTGCGTCGGGTGCTGCACCTGACCGAGCTGGCGAGCATCTCGCGGCGCCGGCGCCGCCGGTAGCAAAGAATGTGCATGCGCCTGACGTGGCCCTCGCGTTTTCGTAGACTCACGCACACGAGCCAGACCGAGCTGTCGGGGGTCAGCGGCTCCGGCGAGCCTCAGGTCCGCCCGCAGCTCATCGTCTCAAGCCATTTCTCACAGGGGGTTCCGTGTCCGCGGTTCACGACGTCGAGGTCGTCTACATCACCGGCTCGGGGCGGTCGGGGAGCACGCTCGTCGAGCGCACCCTCGGGTCCCTGCCCGGCTGGGTCAACGTCGGCGAGCTGATCGAGCTGTTCCGCAAGTCGACGGTGATCAACGAGCGCTGCGGGTGCGGGCAGCCCTTCGAGAGCTGCGAGCTGTGGTCCGAGGTGGGCCGGGTCGCCTACGGCTCGTGGTCTGCGGAGGTGCTCCAGGAGATCGGCAGCCTCCAGCGTCGCGTCTCGCGGCAGCGCTACCTCCCGCAGCTGCTGGCGCTGCCGGCGCGTGCCGGCTCTGCCTTCGCCGATGACTGCCGCGACTACGCCGAGCACTACGCGCGCATCTACCGGGCCGTCGCCCAGGTCAGCGGCGCACGGGTCGTGGTCGACGCGAGCAAGTGGCCCGGGCAGGCGTTGGCGCTGCGGCGCGGCGGTCTCCCGGTGAGACTGCTGCACCAGGTGCGCGACCCGCGGGGGGTGGCGCACTCCTGGGCCAAGCACGACGTCGCCCGGCCCCACGGCGCGGCCGGGTCCACGATGGCGACCCACTCCCCGCTCGCGACCGCGCGACGGTGGCTGGCGTTCCAGACGGAGATCGACGTCATGTCTCCGGCCTTCGAGCACGCCACCACCTTGCGCTACGAGGACTTCGTCGCCGATCCCCCGGCGACCACCGCACGCGCGGTCCACGACCTGGGCCTCGACCTCGCACCCGGTGACCTCGACCACGTGGGCCGCCACGAGATCAGGCTCCCGGACTCCCACGGCGTGGCGGGGAACCCGTCCCGCTTCCAGGTGGGAGCGGTCCAGGTCCGCGCCGACGAGGCCTGGCGGTCGGCGATGCCCGCCGGGCACCGGCGCCTGGTGACCGCGGTGACCGCGCCGTTGCTGCTGCGGCACGGCTACCCGCTGGTGCCCGGTGGCCGGGCCCGCTCGGACACGCCGGCCCCCGGCTCCGGAACGGACGCGGGCACCAGCGCTGCGACGCTCGCCGAGCCGACGGACGGCTGGCCGACGGTCGCCGTGGTGCTGCCGACCCGCGGGCGTCGCGAGCTGCTCCGCGAGGCGGTCGACTCGGTGCTGGACCAGGACTACGAGGGCGACATCGACCTGGTCGTGGTGCACGACCAGGAGGAGCCGCACTACGAGCTGACCGACCTGGCCCGACCGGGCCGCTCGGTGGTGCTGCTGCAGAACACCCACGCGCCGGGCCTGGCCGGCGCCCGCAACACGGGCCTGGACCACGTGAAGGCCGACTACGTGGCCTCCTGCGACGACGACGACTTCTGGGACCGCGAGAAGCTGCGCGTGCAGATGTCGCGCATGGTCTCGGACCCGAGCCTGGGCGTCCTCGGCGCCGGCATCAGGCTGCTGATGAGCGAGGACCACGTGGTCGAGTGGCCCGGCGACTCCGCCACGGTCACCCGGGAGCAGCTGCTGCGCAGCAGGCGCAAGGAGCTGCACTCCTCGACGCTGCTGGTGCGCCGCTCGGTCTACGAGGCCGTGGGCGGGTACGACGAGGTGCTGCCGACCAGCTACGCCGAGGACTACGAGTTCCTGCTGCGCGCCGTGCAGCACGCCGGCGTCGGCGTCGTGAACCGGCCCCTGGCGTCGGTGCGCAAGTACAACGCCTCCTGGTTCCGCGACCGCGCCGAGGTCGTGGCCACGGCCCTGGAGTACCTGCTGGAGCGGCACCCCGAGATCGCCACCTCGCGCAGCGGCCACGCCCGGGTGCTGGGACAGGTGGCCTTCGCCCGCTCCACCATGGGGCAGCGCGGTCCGGCCATCCGCATCGCGCTGCACGCCCTCGTGCGATGGCCGGTGGCCCCGCACGCCGTTCTCGCCCTGGTGCACGCGACCACGGGCGCCGACCCCCGCGTGCTGCTGGGCTCCGTGCGGAAGCTCGGCCGCGGCATCACCTGAGCCGGACCCCGACCGACCACCACACCCACGAGGACCCGACCGTGACGCGCCTTCCCAACTTCCTCTACATCGGCCCCGACAAGGCCGGTTCGTCCTGGCTGCATGAGGTTCTGCTCACCCACCCGGCGATCTTCATGACCCCGGCGAAGGACCTCTACTACTTCGACCGCTACTACGACAAGGGCACCGACTGGTACGCCGCGCACTTCGCGCGGGCCAGCGACGAGCCCGTCGTCGGCGAGGTCTGCCAGGACTACCTGTTCTGCGCGGAGGCCCCGCAGCGCATCGCCGAGACCCTCGAGTCGCCGCGCTTCATGGTCACGCTGCGCGACCCGGTCGACCGGGCCTTCTCCTCCTACCTGTACATGCTGAAGATGGGCGAGCGGCCCGGGACCTTCTCCGAGGCGCTCACCGGCCGGCCCGAGCTGCTCGAGCACGGCCGCTACGGCCGCGGCCTGGACGGGTTCGCGGACCGGTTCGGCGAGGACCGCGTGCTCGTCACCGTCTTCGACGACCTGGTGGCCGACCCACGCGCCTTCGTCGCGGACGTGTACCGCTTCCTGGGGGTCGACCCGGTGCCCCTGACCGACGAGCTCCTGGCGGCCCGGCTGCCCGCCAGCAAGGCACGTTCGGTGGGGCTCGCCCGGCTGGCGCGCGCGGCCGCCGACTGGACCAGGGAGCACAACGGCGCCGCCGTGGTCGGGCGGGTCAAGCGGGCGGCCCTCGTGCAGCGTGCGCTCTACCAGCCGCTCAAGGAGCGGCCCCGCGTCCAGGAGGCCGACGTGGCCCGGATCCGCGACGAGCTGGACTCCGACGTACGACGGGTCGAGGACCGCTTCGGCGTCAAGCTGCGGGAACGGTGGGGCTGGCTGTGAGGAGCCCGTCCTGGTGGGGAGGCCGGCCGTGAGGACCGCGACCGAAGCCGCCCTCGACTCACCGCTGGCCGCGCTCTGGCCGCCGCCGGCCGAGGTGCGGGCGGTGCGTGTCCCGCGCGGGCGGGGCAGCTACTACCTGGCGGTGCCGTCGGCCCGCGCTCCACGCCTGCTGGTGCCGACCGACGTGCCCGGAGCGGGCCGGATGCTCGCCCGGCACGGTGGCGGGCGCGCGACCCGGCTGGCCAGAGGCGCCCTGAGGCTCTCCCACCGCGCGGGGCTCGCCTCCTGGATGCCGATGCCGCGGCTGAGCGTCACCGTGGACCCGGCGGGCATCGAGCAGCACCTCGGCGCGGTGCTGGGCCGTCCGGTGCGCATCGGGGTGCTGCTCGGTCCGCCGCGCGCCAACATCAAGCCGGTCCTGCAGGTCTTCGACCGCGACGGCACCGTGCTCGCCTTCGCCAAGGTGGCCACCTCGCCCCTCACGGTGCCGCTGCTGGAGACCGAGGCCGCGGCCCTGCGCCTGCTCGCCGGGCAGCCGATGCGCGGCGTGGTCGCGCCCACGCTGCTGGACCTGGGCCGCTGGCGGGACGTGCTGGTGCTCGTGCAGCAGGCCCTCCCCTCCGCGCAGTCGGGACGACAGCCGACCACGCTCCCGTCGGCGGCGCTGGCCGAGGTCGCCGCGGTCGGCGGCCGGCACCGGCGGTCCCTGGAGGCCTCCGCGTTCTGGCAGCGCGTCGCGGACGTCGGTCCGGACCGCTGGCACGACGTCGACGTCTCCGCGCTCTCGCGCCTGCGCGCCGCCGTCGACCCGCGGACCGAGTGCCTGTTCGGCGCCTGGCACGGCGACTTCGGCCCCTGGAACGCGGCCTGGGGCGCGGGCGCGCTCGAGGTCTGGGACTGGGAGCGCTTCGACACCGACGTGCCCGCCGGCCTGGACGGCGCGCACTGGCGCCTGCAGGTCGACGACCGCACCGATCCGCACTCGACCTGGCAGGCGATGGCCGCGGACGCTGCCGCCGTGCTGCGCGACATGGGCGAGCTGGGCGAGCTGGGCGAGACCCACGACAGCACGGCCGGCTCCCTGGTCGCCTGCTGCTACCTGCTGGCGATCTGGTCGCGCTACCGCCATGACGCCGCGACGTCCGTGACCCCCGCGCTGCGTGCCCGCGTGGCCTGGCTGTGCCGGCTCGCCGACGCGGCCCTCCCTACCCTCGAGGACGCCCGCCGATGACCACCAGGACCAAGCTGCCCGCACCCGCACGCCGCGCCGGGCGCAGGATCTCGTTCGCCGGCGGGCTCGCGACCTCCGCGATGCGCGCGCGCCCCGACTTCCTGCTCGTGGGTGCCCAGCGGTGCGGCACCACCTCGCTGTTCCGGGCGCTGCTCAGCCACCCCCACGTGATGAGGGCGAACCTGCTCAAGGGCGTCAACTACTTCGACGTCAACGCCGACAAGGGCATGGCGTGGTACCGGGCGCACTTTCCGCTGGTCCGGACGACTCGCGGGCATGCGGCGCCGGGACAGGACCACGCCCGGGTCTTCGAGGCCAGCGGGTACTACATGTTCCACCCTCACGCGCCACGCCGGATCGTCGAGGCGCTGCCGGGGGTGAAGATCGTGGCCATGGTGAGGGACCCGGTCGAGAGAGCCTTCTCGGCCTACAAGCACGAGCTCGCGAGGGGGTTCGAGACCGAGTCGCTCGAGCGGGCCCTCGACCTGGAGGACGAGCGCATCGCGCCCGAGCTGGCCCGGATGGAGGCCGACCCCCGCTACCAGAGCGACGTCTACCGGCACCAGGCCTACCGACGGCGCGGCCACTACGCCGAGCAGCTGCAGCGCTTCGTCGACGCGCTGGGGGCCGACCGGGTGCACGTGGTGCAGAGCGAGCTGTTCTTCACCGAGCCGGAGCACGAGTACGGCAGGCTGCTCGACTTCCTCGAGCTGCCGCGCGTGATGCCGGCCACCTTCGACAGGTACAACCCGCGGCCCAGCGCGCCGCTGGAGGAGTCGGTGGCCCGCCGCCTGCGCGACCACTTCGAGCCCTACGACGCGGCGCTGGAGCCGTTCCTGCACGGCTCCCCGGCCTGGCACTGACCGGCCCCGGCGGCTCCCGGGACTTTACTTTGGCGCAGTCTTAACTATTGTTCTCCCGGGGTGCGGTCCGCGTGGCCACCGGCCACACTGCGCCCCCGCCGAGTCCAGCGCAGCACTCCGTGCTGCACAGGAGCCGGGGACCCAGGTTTCTGGGGTTAGTCAGCCTTGTGCTGTAGGGCACCTCTTTCTGCCCGCACCCGTCAGCTAACCCGGTAGGCGGTCAGGAGGAGGAGTCACCCCCGCATGCTCAGCTCAAAGCACGCTGTCGCGCGCCCGTCGCACGACGGCCCCCGCCCCACCCACCGCTCGCGGCGCCTGTCCCTGCGTGCCGGCACCGCCGCGCTCGCCGCCACCCTCGTCGGCGTCGTCGGGCTGGCGGCCCCCGCCCAGGCGGCCGACCAGATCGTCATCGGCGCGTCGGGGGACGCGTCCGGCCTGCAGAGCCACGCCGGCACGCAGATCGGTCGGCACGTGTACGGCACGCTGTCCGGGCCGGCGCGCACGGGCGAGCTCGTCAACATCGAGACCACCGTGAGCTGGAGCCAGGTCGCCTCCGGCGGCCAGGACGCCAACATCACGCGATGGGCCAAGGCGCTCAAGGGGAAGAACGTGATGGTGTCGTTCTCCCACGAGCCGATGGCGAAGCAGAACTCCCACTGGGGCAGCGCATCGACCTTCATCGCGGCGTGGAAGCACGTCGTGAGCGTGTTCGACCGCCAGGGCTCGACCAGCGTCAAGTGGGTGTGGAACGTCACCAGCAACTCGTTCCGCGTCCCGTCGTCGAGCCCGGAGTACGGCGCGAAGTGGTACCCGGGCGACGCCTACGTGGACTACGTCGCCGGTGAGGCCTACAACAAGGTCGGTTGCGGGCAGTCCAACATGAGCTTCGCGGACAAGATCAAGGACATCTTCGCCTTCGCCAACCAGCACAACAAGAAGTTCGTGGCGGCGGAGTTCGCCAGCAACGCCTTCGCCGGGCGCGCTGCGTGGCTCACCGCGGCGCATGCGTTCATGGCCGCGCACCAGAGCCAGTTCGCGGGCGCGTTCTACTACAACCCGACGAGCGCGAAGTGCCACTGGCACCTGACCACGAGCGCGGAGTTCGCCGCGTTCCGCTCGCTGGTGACCGCCCCGGGCTTCACCGCCTGACACGCGCGCGCGGGTCCGGCTCCTTCGTCCGGGGCCGGTCCCGCGCCGGTGGCCGCCTGGGCGGGTGCGGGTAGAGTGCGGGCGGGAGCCTGGGAGGGGTGTCGTGCGCACGCTGCGTAGAAACGTCCTGGCTGCGGCGCTGTCCGCGGCCCTGGCACTCTCGGTCGTCTCCTGCAGCGGTGGCTCGGGATCCGACACCGAGCGAGCCGGAGCCGACCGCCACTGCCCGCTGAGCTCGCGGGCGGTGCCTTCCTGCGGCATCCTCTGGGGGGTCTCGACCCGCCCGCCCACCCTGCAGCAGCTGCAGACCGTGGAGGCGGCCGTCGGGCGCCCCTTCGACTTCGTCTACCGCTACCACGACCTCAACGACGTCATACCGGACGCGGAGGAGCGCAAGGAGGTCGCTCAGGGCCGGCTCCTGCACATCGCCATCGCCGCGCGTGACTTCGCCGAGCCCAGCCGCGCGGGGTTCTCGTGGGCGGACGTCGCACGGGGCAAGTTCGACAAGGCCCTCTCGGCACAGGCTCGTGGGATCGCCTCGTTGAAGGTGCCGGTGTTCGTCACGTTCGAGCAGGAGGCCAACCAGAAGAGCAAGCTGGGGGTGGTCGGCAGTGCCGCCGACTTCCGCGCGGCGTGGCGCCACCTCCATGACCTGTACCAGGCCGCCGGCGCGACCAACGCGGTCTGGACGTGGGTGATGACGGGGTCCGCCAAGAACCTCGCCCGGGCGGCGTCCCTGTGGCCCGGCAACGACGTGGTGGACTGGATCAGCTGGAACGTCTACAACCAGTCGGGATGCCACGGCGGAAGCGTCGACGAGCGCAAGTACAAGTCGTTCGCCGACGAGCTGCGTCCCTTCTACGACTTCGTCGAGAAGCGCGGCCCGTCCATCGGCATGGACCCGCACAAGCCCATGATGATCAGCGAGACGGGGTCGGTGAAGTACATCAACGACCCGCAGCTGACGGCCGACTGGTACGCGTCGATCGCCCCCACCCTCCACCGCTTCCCGCAGGTGAAGGCGGTGGCGTTCTGGGACAGCGTGACGGAGACCTGCGACTACGACTTCGACAACGACCCCGACGTGATCAAGGGCGTGCGCAAGGCGGTGCTCGACCCGGCTCTCGACTCCGGCAGGACCGTGCGGACCGACCGCTGACATGCAGCAGGGCACCCGAGCCGGCGGCTCGGGTGCCCTGGGTGCTGCTGGTGCGGGCTCAGCGATGGGTCACTTCAGCGCGTGGGCCTTGGCGACGGTGGACTTGAAGGCGGTCAGCCGGTCACCGACGAGCTGCCAGTCGACACCCGCCCGGTTGTTGTTGCTGGAGTTGAAGACGTCGGCGAACACGAACCGCGGGTCCGCGAGGACGGCGTTGCCGGCGGCCGTGATGGACGCGGCGTCGAGGCCGTTGTACTCGCCGATGCCGAGGCGCTTGACACCCACGCGGGTCGCCCACTTCGACATGTTGGCGATCTTCACACCCGCGTTCTCACCCGGAGCCGAGGCCACGCCACCCTGGTAGGTGTCGGCGGCGACGACCTCGGAGACCTTGAGCACGTCGGCGGGCAGCCACTGCGCGATCTCGGCGTCGGTGAGCCCCTGGGACCCGTTGCTCCACCAGAAGCCGTTCACGATCGGACCGGCGTCCACGGTGGTGGGCGCGCCGAGGATCGGCAGGGTGTGCCGCAGCATCGCGGCGTAGTCGGCCGGGGTGCCGTCACCGGACGGCTCGTGGTGCAGCGTCACGAACACCTGCTTGCCGAGCGCGGCGAGGCGGCTGGTGACGGCCTTGATCTGCGTGTCGTACTTGCCGGCCGCGGCGCCCGCCCAGTCGTTGTTGGGCACCTTGAAGGACACGACGGGGAGCCGGCCGGCGGCGACCTCGCTGGTGGCCAGCTTGATCGCGCTGTCCGGGGCCGCCAGGTCGCCGAAGATGCGGCGGCTGTCGACGCTGCCGGTCTCCGCGAGCCGGGCGCTCCACTCGCCGGAGGGCGCCGACATCCCGATGCGCACCGGGGTGGTGGTCGTCGGGGTGGGCTTGGCCGTGGACGTGGGAGCCGACGTCGTCGGGGCCGTGGTGGGCGCGCTGGTCGGAGCCGGGCTCGGCACCGGGGTGGGGGTCTTCGTCGGGGTCGGGGTCGGGGTGGGGGTCGGACGGCGCTTCTTGTGGTAGCTCAGCACCAGGCGCGGGGCGAGGGCGCTGCCCGCGGCCTTGGCGCGCAGCGTGGTCGTGCCGGTGCTGGCGCTGAGCGCGAAGCTGACGATGCCGGGGTGGACGGCGTTCGCCACCTCGAAGGACAAGACGTGCTGTCCCGGGGCCAGCCGGGTGCGGTCGACCACGGCGGAGGAGGCCCGGTGGAAGGCGACCGGACGGCTGCCCCAGGCGCTGGTGGTGCGGTGCAGGACCATCCGCGCGTGGGTGGTGTGCGCGACGCGGAACCTCAGCCGAGCGTCGGCCAGGGTGTAGCCGGAGGCGGTGGCCGGCACCGAGAACTTCACCAGGCCGGTGCTGGTGGCGCCGCGGGTGTCGTGGGCGCTGATCTTCGTCGACTCCTTGGTGGTGCGACGGATCTTCCCGGCGGCGACGTGCGCGTTCTGCGTGGCGACCGCCACGCGCACCGACGGCGCGTGCCGCGTGGGCTGGGGGGCCGCGTCGGCCGCGTTGATCGTGGTGAGCGCGGACACGACCGTGATGCCGGCGGCCGTTGTCATCAGAGCTCGGGTGGTGAGGTTCATGTGAGGCTCTCCGTTGTGAGGCTGCGGTACTGGGTGGGGGTGCCTGAGACTTCGGCCTGCCGCCCCCGCCGCTTGACCGCCGAGCGCGAATACCGCCCGTTGGCGCGGCGTCCTCCACCGGACGACGCGCCGGCCTCGTCCGGATGGCCGTTCCGCCTGGCCCGGACGACGTCAACGGACTAGTCCCGCCGGACCGGTCGCCACCCGCACGGCGCAAGCCCGCCGAGGTCCGCTCCGGGACCCGGCAGAAGTGTCGGCGGGACCGGCGCCGCGCCAGTAGAGTCCGGGGCGTGCAGACGCCGAGTGACCCCGAAGCCGTCAGCTCGCGCCGCGGGCGACCGCTGCTGGTGACCGGTGTGCCCCGCTCGGGCACCACCTGGCTGGCGCGCCAGCTCGCCGGTGCGCCCGGCTGCGCGATGACCGGTCGCGAGCCGATGAACCCCAAGAAGGGCCAGTACCGGCTGGCCGGGACCGTGGACTCGTGGGTCCGGCTGCAGAGCCCCGGCCCACGGCAGCGGCTGGCCCTTCGACTGGCCTACTCCGGCCTGTCGCCGCGGGTCTACGGTCGCTACGGGCACCGGCAGTGGGCGGCCGCCCTCCCCACGACGCGCACGGTCGTGAAGGACCCCTTCGCGGTGCTCTCCGTGGCCGCCGTGGTCCGCGAGACCTCAGCGGTGCCGGTCCTGGTCTACCGCCATCCGGCAGCCGTCCTCGCCAGCTACCGGCGCATGCACTGGTGGCCGGACGTGGCCGAGGTCTCCGGGGCCGTTCCCCCCGGGGAGACGAGCGGCGAGGTCGCGCCGCTGGAGGACCCCGCCGACGACACGCGCGCCATGGCCTGGTTCTGGTCGACGCTGAACGCGGTCGCGCTGCACGACCTCGCCGACCTCGACGAGGCCGTGGTGGTCTCCCACGAGGAGCTGGCGGCCGGGGGCGACGACGCGCTGCGCACCCTCTTCGACGCGTGCGGGCTCGACTGGCGCGGCAGCGGACAGCCGCCGCGCCGCGAGCCGGACGGCGCGACCGCCGTACCCCGAGAGGGGCGGGACGCCGGCCAGGTGCTGCACCGGCTGGACCGCGCACCGGACGAGGTCGCCACGGCGTGGCGAGCCGGCATCGACGACGCCGAGCTCAAGACGCTGGAGGACCTCGCCGGGCCGACCTACCGCGCCCTGCAGGCGGTGCGGCTACCCCTGGGCTGAGGGGGTCCTGCGCCGCCGGCGCCGGCCGGCCCCGATCAGCCCCGCGCCGGACACCAGCAGGAACGCCGAGCCCCACAGCTGCCAGGCGGACAGGTCGCTGCCGGTGTCGGGCAGTGCCCGTACGTCGGACGTGAGCGTCACCACCGTGGGGTTGCTGCGCACGGGCGTGCCACCAGCGGTCGCCACCGCGTAGGCGAAGTTGCGTCCCAGCTTGTGCTTCTTGGCCTGGAAGCGGGTGATCTTCAGGGCGCCGGAGGAGCAGTCGGTGCTGGCACCGGGTGCCAGGGACGCGGAGCCGCACGACACCGCCACGTGGAAGCGCTCGAGGCGCCGGTCCACGATGCGCATCCCGGACAGCGAGAGGGTGCCCTCGTTGACCACGTGGAACCCGAACCGGACCGAGTCGCCCTCCCCGAGGCGGCCGTTGCGGTTCACGTCGGTGACGGCACTGATGAACTGCGTCATCCGCAGCCGGGTCGCCGGCCGGTGCCCGTGGTGGTGGCCCTTGTGGTGGTGGCCCTTGTGGTGCTTGTGGTGGCCCTTGTGGTGCTTGTGGTGGTGCCGCTTGGCCGGGTGCTGCACGCCGAGGGTGGCCGTGGTGGTGGAGCTGACGACGGCCGCGCCCTGCGGGGAGAGGGCGGTGCCGGTCGCATGGTTGCGGAACACGCCGGCCTTGGCCTGCGAGCGGGTCACCCGCACCAGACCGGACCGGCAGGTCGTGGACACCCCGGGCGTCAGCGCGTTGGTCGCACACGTCACCGAGCCGCCGAGCCGCTTGACCAGGCCGTCGGAGACGGCGAGCGAGTGCAGCCTCACCGTGCCCGAGTTGGTCGCCGTCACCACGACCCGGACCCCGTCACCCGCGTCGGCCCGGCCGTCGTGGTCCCGGTCCGCGGCCAGGACCAGCTGCTGGCTCACCCGCAGGGCGGCGCGCCCGGACGGGGGCGTGGGCGACGGGCTGGGCGACGGGCTGGGCGTCGGGGTGGGCGTCGGGGTGGGAGTGGGCGTCGGGGTGCGAGTGGGGGTGGGAGTGGGCGTCGGGGTAGGCGTGGGAGTCGGGGTAGGCGTGGGTGTAGGCGTGGGTGTCGTCGGGTCGGCGGCCGCCGTGGTGGGGGCCGGGGACGGGACCGGAGGGGTCGAGGGAGCCGCGGACGCCTGGGCCGCCGGGCTCGCCGCCGTACCGCCCGCTGCGTCGTCGGCCTGCGACGCGCTGACCGGACCGACCACCACGGCCGCCGTCAGCGCGACGACCCCCAGCGCTGCCTTACCCCACATGGCGTCCCCTCCCGCGGCACCGGTCTTCCGGGCCGTGCGTCGACACATCGTCACACGTCGACCTGCGCGAGGGAAGGCCGGCGTGCGCCTGCTCAGCAGATTTTGACCGATGGGCGCCCGATCGACGGCAGTCCCTGCGGTCGACCCGCCTCATGCGCCGGCCGCCTGCTCCTGGCGTGCCCGCTGCCCGGAGGGGCGGGCCGCGAACCCGTTGCGCCGCCGCAGGCCCATCCAGGCCACCGGTCCGACGAGCAGCGTCACGAGGAGGACGACTCCCGTCACGGGCGTGGACACGTCGAGCAGCTTGAGGGCCGAGGCGAGCAGGACGAAGGCCAGCGCCCGCCGTACCAGACCACCGGGCGCGCGAGCCGACAGCTGGGCACCGACCCACACGCCGGGGACCGACCCGATCAGCAGGGACACCGTGAGGCCCAGATGGAGGTCGCCGAAGAAGACGTGCCCCAAGGCGGCGGACGCGACGAGTGGAACCGCCTGGACGAGGTCGGTGCCGACGAGCTGGCTCGCCTTCAGGCTGGGGTAGAGCAGCATCAGGAAGATGATGATCAGCGACCCTGACCCGACCGAGGTCATGCCGACCACGAGCCCGCCGACGGCGCCGATGGCCATCGTGGGCAGCGGCCGGACGGCCACCTCGGGCCGGTCCTGGGGCAGGCTCGTCGCGGACCCGTCACGACGCCGGGCGCGCTCGACCAGGCGCAGGTAGGCCCGGCCGGCGAGCCCCGAGGCAGCGATGACCAGCGCGACGCCCAGGGCCACCTGGATGGTGTGCTGCATGCGTGCCCCGCTGCCGAGGCTGCGGGCGACCAGGACGCCGGCGAACGCGGACGGGATCGAGCCCACGCACAGCCACCTGACCAGCGCGAGGTTCACCGTGCCGCGTCGCAGGTGGACGAAGGAGCCGACCGGCTTCATGACCGCCGACGCCGCGAGGTCGCTGGAGACGGCGCTGAGCGGTGGGATCCCGAACAGCAGCACGAGGACCGGCGTCATCAGCGCGCCACCGCCCATGCCGGTCAGGCCGACGACGACGGCGACGCCGAAGGCGGCCAGGGTCAGGAGCGGGTCGACGTGCTCCAGAGCGTCCAGCATCGCCACTCCTCGACAACCAGGAACCCCCACGTGGGACGAGAGGCACAGCGTAGGCGCAGGAACCGGCTCCTCGTGGCAAGTCCGCGCAATACCTTCGGACACCGCCCTCAGCGCGCCGGGGGCGCGTCGAGCGTCCCGAGCACCACCGTGGCGCCCAGGTCGTCGTCGTCGACCGTCCGGGTCGCGAGTCCCTCGGACTCGAGGAGCGTGACGGCCGAGGCGGCCTGGCGCTCGCTGGTCTCGACGAGGACCGACCCCGTGGGCGTCAGCCAGCGGGGCGCCAGGGCCGCGACCCGGGCCAGGACCCGCAGCCCGTCGTGGCCGCCGTCCAGCGCCACGGACGGCTCGTGCAGCCGCGCCTCACCGGGCAGCAGCGCGATCTCCTCGGTGGGGACGTAGGGCACGTTGGCCAGCAGGACGTCGACCCGGCCGCGCAGTGGCGCCGGCAGCGGCGCGTCCAGGTCGCCCTCGTAGACGGTCCCCCGGGTGCCGATGTTGCGTCGCGCGCAGCGTACGGCGGCCGGGTCGACGTCGGCCGCATACAGCCGGGCGGCGTCGAGGGCGGCGACCACCGCCAGCCCGAGAGCGCCGCTGCCACAGCACAGGTCCACGACCACCGGGGCATGTCGCAGGCCCCGCGCGAGCGTGACCGCCTCCCGCACCATCAGCCCCGTCCGCCGCCTGGGCACGAAGACGCCGGGCTCGAGCAGGATGCGCAGCCCGCAGAAGTCCGCCCAGCCGACGACCTGCTCGAGCGGCTGCCCCTCCGCGCGCCGGCGGACCAGCTCCTCGAGCTCGTCGGGCGACCGGGCCGACGCGAGGAGGATCTCCGCCTCGTCCTCCGCGAAGACGCAGCCCGCGGCCCGGAGGCGACGTGCCACCTCCTCGCCCGGCGGGGTGCCCATGCGCGGCCGCTCAGCCTTCGCCGGTGACGGTGACCCGCACGGCCGCCGCATCCAGGACGGCCTGTGCGAGGACCGACGGCCGGGGATCTGGCACGGCGAGCCAGGGCTCGACCCGCACCGCCGTCAGCCCTCGCAGGCGGGGGTCCGCCAGCACCTCCTCGACCGCATGCCGGTCGCCGCCGCACACCAGCGCGGTCAGCGGGCCGGTGAGCACGCGGTAGGCGTGGTCGGCCGCCGCCTCGTAGGCCTGGCGGGCCTGGTTGTCGCGGCGCCGGGCGAACCGCTGCTGGCTCTGCCCGCCGGCCTTGGTGCGGCCCTGGACGTGTCGGCGCCCGACCTTGGAGGCCGCGACCGTCCCGTACTCGACCGCCGCGACCGCGAAGCCGCCCTTGCGGACCAGGAGCAGCCCCCATCGGGTCGGCATGCTCATCGCCGCCGCGAGGGCGACCGGGTCGGCGGGTCCGTCGTACGGCTCGTCGAAGGGGAGGTGGGCCGTGGCCAGCGCACCGTCGGGCGCGGTGGCTCGCAGCACCCCGGAGGAGACCTCCAGCGAGGCGGCCCCGTGCCGCGACGCGAAGTTCTCGAACCAGCGGACCACGCGCTCGCGGGGGACGAACACGGTCCGCGTCACCGCGGACGGCTCAGACGTTGAACCCGAGGGCACGCAGCATCTCGCGGCCGTCGTCGGTGATCTTGTCCGGTCCCCACGGCGGCATCCAGACCCAGTTGATCGTGACGTCGTTGACCAGCCCCTCGAGGGCCTGGTTGGTCTGGTCGGTGATGACGTCGGTGAGCGGGCAGGCCGCGGAGGTCAGCGTCATGTCGAGGACGACGTCGGAGGTGTCCTGGTCCAGGTGCACGTCGTACACCAGCCCCAGGTCCACCACGTTGATGCCGAGCTCGGGGTCGACGACGTCCTTCATCGCCTCGGTCACCTCATCGACGGTGACGGCGCCCGGACCGCCGGTCTCCACCGGCGGCAGGTCGCTGTGGTCGGGGGTGTGCGTGGTCATCGGATCTCCTCGGGGGTGGTCTCGCCGGCGGACACGATCCGTGACGTCGCGTCCTTCCAGGCCATCCAGGACAGCAGGGCGCACTTCACGCGCGCCGGGAACTTCGCGACCCCGGCGAACGCGACCGCGTCCTCGAGGACGTCCTCGTCCGGCTCGGCGCCGCCACGCGACTGCATCAGCGTGAGGAAGGTGTCGTGCACCGCCAGCGCCTCGGACAGCGGCTTGCCGATGACCAGGTCGGTCATCACCGAGGCCGCGGCCTGGCTGATCGAGCAGCCCTCCGCGTCGTAGGACACGTCCTCCACCACGGGGTCACCGGCAGCGCCCGACAGGTGGACCCGCAGGGTCACCTCGTCGCCGCAGGTGGGGTTGACGTGGTGCACCTCCGCCTCGAACGGCTCTCGGAGCCCTTCGTGGTGAGGGGACTTGTAGTGGTCCAGGATGATCTCCTGGTACAGCGCGTCGAGGTCCATAGGCCTTTCAGTCCACCCGGAAGTACTTCTTGGTGTATTCCAACCCCTCGACGAGGGCGTCTATTTCCGCCGGCGTCGTGTAGAGGTAGGACGACATGCGCGTCGAGCTCTGCACCCCGAAGCGCTTGTGGGC
>JAICKK010000144.1 GCA_025927955.1 Nocardioidaceae bacterium | reverse complement strand
CGTTGACCTTGACCTCGCCGTCGGCCTCGCGCTTCTCCTTGCACTTCACGCAGTAGAACTCGCCGCTCCAGGTCTCCGCCATGACGGCCTCCTTGCTGTTGTCGACTGACTGTTGGGTTGGGTCGTCGGCGGGGATCTCGGCAGGTCCCGCCGGTGGCCGCTGGGCTGCGACCGCCTCGCACACTACGGCAGGCGGCAGCCCGATGCATGCAGGCACAGGCGGGAACGGGGGGCTTTCACGCTCAGCACGGGTGCGAGATGACCCGTTCGCCCGTTTTGCCCGGGCGTTAGAGGAGGTCCCCCGCCACCCTCGCGCGCCGCTTGCCTTCCCCTTGCGAGCGCCGCGCTCGGATGGTCGGGGGACCTCGTCTGCGGGCCAACGTAGGCGGCCGGGACCGGGAGGGTCAACGGGGAGTTGTCCACCCCTGTGGAAAACTCTGGGGACGGTCTGTGGACAGCCGGCGCGCCGCTGTGGACCCTCCCGGGCGCCCCGTGGACGGCGCTGTGGGGGACACGCCCGGGACGCCCGCGACACCCGTCCCGACCAGCGGGGATGCCCTTCCACACGCTGTGGAGGAAAATGCCCTGGCATGTGCGCCGACAGGTATCCCCCTCCACCGTCCACCATGCGGGTCGCTGCCGTCGGGACGGACGCCGCGTGAGCCCGCACGCCGCGCCCGACCCGGTCTCCGCCCTGCGGCGGATCGCGTTCCTGCTCGAGCGCCGGCAGGCCGACACCTACCGGATCAAGGCCTACCGGGGGGCCGCCGCCGCCCTGGTCGGCCTCGACGCCGAGCAGGTGCGGGCCCGGGTGGCCGGCGGCACGCTGCGCGACCTGCCCGGGATCGGCGCGAAGACGGCCGGGATCGTCGCCGAGTGCGTGGCCGGCCGGGTCCCCGCCTACCTCGCCGAGCTCGAGGGCTCCGCCGACCCGCTCGACGACGGTGGCGCCGGCTACCGCGAGGCGCTGCGCGGCGACCTGCACGCCCACTCGGACTGGTCCGACGGCGGCTCACCGCTGGAGGAGATGGCGATGAGCGCGCTCGAGGTGGGCCATGAGTACCTCGTGCTCACCGACCACTCGCCGCGGCTGACCGTCGCCAACGGCCTGAGCGCGGACCGGCTCGCCCGCCAGCTCGAGGCGGTCGACGCGGTGGAGGAGCGGCTGCGCGCGTCCGCCTCGCCGTTCCGGCTGCTGCGCGGGATCGAGGTGGACATCCTCGACGACGGCGCGCTGGACCAGACCGAGGAGATGCTCGCCCGTCTCGACGTGGTGGTGGCCTCCGTGCACTCGAAGCTGAGGATGGAGGAGCGGGCGATGACCCGCCGCATGCTGGCCGCGGTGGCCCACCCGCGGACGAACGTGCTCGGACACTGCACCGGCCGCCTGGTGCGGGGAGGCCGTGGCGTGCGAGCGCAGAGCACCTTCGACGCCGCCGCCGTGTTCGCCGCCTGCGCCGAGCACGACGTCGCCGTCGAGATCAACTCCCGTCCCGAGCGCTGCGACCCGCCGGACGACCTCGTCGGCGTCGCGCTGGAGGCGGGCTGCCTGTTCTCCGTCGACAGCGACGCCCACGCCCCCGGCCAGCTGGACTTCCTCGACTACGGAGCCGCCCGGGCAGAGGCCCTCGGCGTGCCGCTGGACCGCATCGTCAACACCTGGCCGGTGGACCGCCTCCTGGCGTGGGCGGCCGGGTAACCTGCCTCACATGAGCTCCGCCGCGTCGACCGTCCCCGACGGCGGCCCGGTGGTGGAGGTACGACGCTCGCGCAACCGCCGCCGCACCGTAGCCGCCTACCGCGAGGACGACAAGGTCGTGGTGCTGCTGCCGGCCCGGTTCAGCCGGGCCGAGGAGCGTGAGTGGGTGGCCACCATGCTGGCCCGGCTGGAGCGCTCCGAGCGCCGTCGGCGCCCCGGGAACGCGGCGCTGGCTCGCCGCGCGGCAGACCTGTCCGAGCGCTACCTCGACGGTCGGGCGATGCCGCTGAGCGTCCGCTGGGTCGACAACCAGTCCAGCCGCTGGGGCAGCTGCACCCCGGGGGACCGCACGATCCGGCTGTCCACCCGGTTGCGGGGGATGCCGACCTGGGTGCTCGACTACGTGCTCGTGCACGAGCTGGCGCACCTCATCGAGCCCGGCCACACCCGCGAGTTCTGGGCCTGGGTCGACCGCTTCCCCCGGGCCGAGCGGGCCAAGGGGTTCCTCGAGGGCGTCGCCGCCGCCACCCACCTCGGCCTGGTGGGCGACCCCCCGGACTGCTCCGACGAGGGGGCCGCGCAGATGGCGGCCGACGACCGGTAGCCGGCGCTCAGCGCCCCGCCAGCCGGCCGAGTGCCAGCCGCACCAGGGCCCCCATGTCCGGGTCGGCGGTGGGCAGCGACTCGGCGGGCCACCAGCGGACGTCGAGGGACTCCTCGCTGACGGTGGGGACGGCTCCGGGAGGGGCCAGGGCCAGGAAGCGCACGTCGAGGTGGGTGACCTCGCGGTGACCGGCGCAGAAGGCCACCAGGTGGGCGTCGAGGTGGAGGGGGCAGGGGTCGACCCGAAGCCCCTCGATCCCGGACTCCTCCGTGGCCTCGCGCAGGGCCGCCCCGGCGAGCGTGGTGTCGGCGGGCTCGCAGTGACCACCGAGGTGGAACCAGCGCCGCGCCTTGGCGTGCAGGGTGAGCAGCACCCGGTCGTGGTCCGCCGAGACCACGAGGGCGCCGGCGGTCACGTGCGCCGGGTGGCACGAGCGGTCGGTGCCGTCGGGACGGGCGAGCAGGTGCTCGACGTACCGGCTCCGCAGCGCCTCCTGGCCGGGGTCGGCGGCGCGCCAGGAGCGCATGGTCCGCAGCGCGTCGCGGTGCAGGTCCGCGCGCCGGGCCGTGGGCTGGCAGCTCACCGCGGCGCGGGACCGCCCTCCTCGGGCCCGTCGGAGCCGCCGGGGCCGCTGGGGCCGGGGTCGCTGTCGAGCAGCTCCGCCAGCGCGGCGTCGAACTCCTCGTCCCGGGCCGCGTCGAGCTCGGGCGTGGACCCCTCCTGGAAGCCGAGCGGGTCGTCGAGGTCGGCCGCGGTCGGCAGCAGGTCCGGGTGCGCCCAGACGGCGTCGCGCGCGTCGGCGCCCTTGCGCGAGCGCAGGGAGCCCCACAGCGCGGACGCGTCGCGCAGCCGCCGCGGCCGCAGCTCGAGGCCGACCAGGGCGGCGAACGCCGACTCCGCCGGGCCGCCGGCCGCCCGGCGCCGGCGGACCGCCTCCTGCAGCCGGGTCGCCTGCGGCATCCGCTCCTCGGTGGCCTGCGAGACGACCTCGTCGACCCAGCCCTCGACCAGGGCGAGGGCCGTCTCCAGGCGGGTCAGCGCGGCCTGCTGGGCCGGTGTCCGCTCCGGCTCGAAGAGGCCGCCCTCCAGCGCCTGCTGGATCGCTTCGGGGTTGGTCGGGTCCAGGTCACGCATCGAGGCCTCGATCCTCGAGATGTCGATGGTGGTGCCGCGCCCGTAGTCCTCGACCGCGGCGACGAGGTGCCCGCGCAGCCACGGCACGTGGGCGAACAGGCGCTGGTGCGCCGCCTCGCGCAGCGCGAGGTAGAGGAGCACGTCGTCGGCGGACACGTCGAGGCCGTCGGCGAAGGCGGCGACGTTGGTGGGCAGCAGCGCGCCGGTGCCCGCCGGGCCGAGCGGCAGCCCGACGTCGGAGGAGCTGAGCACCTCACCCGCGAGGCCGCCGAGCGCCTGGCCGACCTGGCTGCCGAACATCGCGCCGCCGGCCTGGCCGAGCAGCCCGATGAGGGGGCCGGCCATCGCGCGGGCCTCCTCCGGCAGGGCGTTGCCCATCGCGCCCACGACGTGCTCGGCGACCGGCTCGACGAGGCGGCGCCACACCCCGACGGTCTGCTCCACCCACTCGGCGCGGCTCCAGGCCACCCCGACCCGCACGCCCGAGGGCAGCTCGGTGGCCGAGTCGAGCCAGTGGTCGGCCAGCCGGAGGGCGTCGGCGACCTCGCGGCGCTGCCGGTCGGTGGGGGTCGGGTCGGGCTCCTGGGCGACGGTCTTGCGGGCCACGTCCTTGGCCAGGTCCCAGTTCACCGAGCCCTCGTGCGGAGCCATCATCGCCTGCATCTGGCTCATCAGCGCGGACAGGTCGGGCATGCCGGCCGGCCCGCCTCCAGGGCCGCCCGGCCCGCCGAAGGCGCCGCCGAACGCGCCGAACATCTGCTCGAAGGGAGTGCCCTTGAAGGGGTTGTCCCGGCTCTCGTCCGGTCCGTCGTCCGCGGGCTCGCCGGGGTCGTTCGTCATGGTGCCCAAACTACTCGCGCCGGCCAACGCGCGCGGACGCCCTAGGCTGGCGGCCGTGAGCACCGACGCGCCGGTCGTACGCCTCGTGGACCTGCGGGAGACCCCGCTGGACGTCGAGGAGGTGCTGGCGGCGGTCTCGGACCCCGCGGCGG
Source organism: Nocardioidaceae bacterium (assembly GCA_025927955.1). Lineage (GTDB taxonomy): Bacteria > Actinomycetota > Actinomycetes > Propionibacteriales > Nocardioidaceae > Nocardioides_B. The sequence continues at coordinate 5,345 of JAICKK010000144.1, read as the reverse complement.
GGGGCGTCGACCTGTTCGTCGGGGTGGTGCGCGACCACGACCACGACCACGGCGTGAGCGGGCTGGAGTACTCCGCGCACCCGACCGCGCTGGCCCGTCTGCAGGAGGTGACCGACGCGGTCGCCCGGCGCCACGAGGTCCTGGCGCTCGCCGCCGTGCACCGCGTCGGGCGCCTCGAGATCGGGGACGCCGCGGTCGTGGTCGCCGCCGCCGCCGTGCACCGCGGGGAGGCGTTCACGGCCTGCCACGCGCTGATCGACGACCTCAAGGCCACCGTGCCGATCTGGAAGCACCAGCGGTTCACCGACGGCAGCGACGAGTGGGTCGGCACGCCGTAGCGGACCCGGCGTGGTGACCGGGCTTCTTCGCCGCCGCTCCCTAGGCTGGGGCCGTGCTGATCCTGGCGTGGCTGCTGCCCTCGGCCGTCGTGCTCGCGGTGATGATGGCGTGGGCGGCCTGGGCCGGGCGGCCGCGCCGGGAGGAGACCGACCGCTCCGAGGCGGCGTACGAGAGGTTCGCCCGGGCGATCGCGCGGGAGCACCCGACGGCGGGACGCCCGCGTCCGGTCGTGCCGCGGGACCGCAGCACCGGCATCGCGGTGCGGCCGTCGCGCAGCGCGTCGGTCCCGGCCACGCGCGAAAGGCCGCACCGGCCGGCCTCGTGACCGGATGAGACAGTAGCCGCATGAGCCGCCGCACCCTGGCCACCGTCGTCGTGGCCGCGCTGCTGCTCGTGCTCGTCGCCGTGGTGGCGCTGTTCCCGGTCCCGTACGTCGCGATGAGTCCCGGCCCGACCGTCGACGTCCTCGGCAAGGCCGGCAGCTCGCAGGTCATCGACGTCTCCGGGCACCAGACCTATCCCACGAAGGGCGACCTGCGGATGGTCACCGTCTCGGTGACCAACCCGACCCGCGAGCTGCGGCTGCCCGAGGTGCTCTGGGCGTGGTTCGACCCCGACCGTGCGGTGTACCCGCGCGACGTCATCTACCCCCCGAACCAGTCGGCGCAGGACGTCGAGCAGCAGAGCAGCGTGCAGATGGTGAACTCGCAGGACACCGCCATCGCCGCCGCGCTGACCGAGCTCGGGTACCACCTCCCGCTGCAGGTCGAGGTGCTGGCGGTGACCAAGGGCGCCCCGGCCGACGGCAGGCTCAAGGTGCACGACCGGCTGCTGCGGGTGAACGGGACGCCGGTCAGGAACGCCGGCCAGGTGTCCACGCTGCTGCAGAGGAGCGGGGTCGGCCAGACTGCCACGTTCGTCGTACGGCGGGACAACCGGAAGCGGACCGTGCGGGTCAGGACGGAGGCGTCCCCGCAGGACCCGAAGAAGGCCAGGGTCGGCGTGGAGATCGGCACGGGGTACGACTTCCCGTTCCACGTGTCCGTGCGGCTCGGGCAGGACATCGGCGGGCCCAGCGCCGGGCTGATGTTCTCCCTGGGCGTCTACGACGTCCTGACGCCGGGCGCGCTGACCGGCGGCGCCGACGTGGCGGGGACGGGAACCATCGACGAGCACGGACACGTTGGACCCATTGGAGGGATCCAGCAGAAGATCGTGGCCGCCAAGAGGGCGGGGGCCACGCTCTTCTTCGTGCCTCCCGGCAACTGCCGCTCCGCGGAGCACGCCCCCGTGAACAAGGACGAGATCAGGCTCGTGAAGGCAACCACCATGCACAGCGCCGTGTCGTCGTTGCATGCCTACGCGCGCAACCGCTCCGCCACCCTGCCGGCGTGCTCATGAGCGGACCCGACCGTCTGCCGGACGACGTGGACGTGGCGCTGCGCACCGCGGTCCGGGAGATCGAGGCGCACGCGGCCGAGGCGGGCTGGGACCAGCCGGCGCGCCTGTTCGCGCTGGTGCCCACGGCCGACCTCGTGGCCCGTGAGCCGCAGCTCGCCTCGACGCTCGGCATCGAGGACGACGGCAGCGGCTCGCTCACACCCGTCGAGCAGGACGACGTGCCGCCCGACGCGGCCCTGGAGTCCGTCCTCGAGCAGGTGCTGTGGCCGGCGGAGGTCCTCGGCTGCGCCGCGGTGGTGGAGCGCCTCGTGCTGCCGCCGTCGGCCGACGCGGACGTCCCTGCCGACCCGGCTCGGGCGCAGCGGTACGCCGCCGAGCATCCCGACCGCAAGGAGGTCCGCATGGTCGCGGCGGCGACGCGCACCGGGTCGACGTACTGCGCGCTCAGGCTGCGCACCCACGACGACCCGCAGGCGGTCGTCGAGGCGCCGGACCTGGTCCCTGCCCTCCTAGAGTTGTTGCGCAGCACCCTCGAGAACTGACGGGACCACAGACACGTGAGCGGACTCTTCGACGAAGGCACCTCCGAGCCGGCGCCGCGCGCGCCCCGGCGAGGCGGGCAGCCGCGCTCGCGCGCGCTGATCGGCACGGTGGTGGTGCTGGTCGTCGTCTTCTTCGGGATCTCCGTGTTCGACGGCATCTGGACCGACCGGCTGTGGTTCCAGAGCGTCGGCTACTCCAGGGTCTTCGCGACCGTGCTCGGCACCAAGGTGCTGCTGTTCATGGTCTTCGGGGTGCTGATGGGCGGCATCGTGGGCGCCAACATGGCGATCGCCTACCGGTTCCGGCCGCTGTTCCGCCCGTCCTCGCCCGAGCAGGCCAACCTCGACCGCTACCGCGACGTGGTCGACCCGCTCCGCCGCTGGCTGACCATCGGCGTCGCGGTGGTGCTCGGCCTGTTCACCGGTGGGTCCGGGGCGGGCCAGTGGCGGCAGTTCCTGCTGTGGCGCCACGGCGGCTCGTTCGGCACGAAGGACGCCTACTTCCACAAGGACGTCGGCTTCTTCGTCTTCGACCTTCCGTGGCTGCACTACCTCGTCGACATCGGCATGGCCGTGGCGGTGCTGAGCCTGGTCGCCGCGGCCGTCGTGCACTACCTGTTCGGCGGCATCCGCCTGCAGGCCAAGAACGACCGGTTCTCCGGCGCGGCCCAGGTGCAGGTCTCGGTGCTCGCCGGGTTCTTCGTGCTGTTCAAGGCGGTCGACTTCTGGCTCGACCGCTACAGCCTCAGCGGCAGCGGCGGCCTGTTCACGGGCATCGGGTTCACCGACGACCGTGCGGTGCTGCCGGCCAAGTCGATCCTCACGTTCATCGCCATCATCTGTGCGCTGCTGTTCTTCGCCAACGTGCTGCGCCGGACCTGGCTGCTGCCGTCGGTCGGGCTGGCCCTGCTGGTGCTCTCCTCGATCCTGCTCGGCGTCATCTGGCCGGGGATCGTCCAGCAGTTCCAGGTCCGGCCCTCCGAGCCGCAGAAGGAAGCGCCCTTCCTGGCCAACAACATCAAGGCGACGCGTGAGGCGTACGGCATCGCCGACACGAGGATCACCAACTACAACGCGAACCTGAGGCTGAGCCAGGCCAAGCTGCGCGCCGACGCCGCCTCCATCCCGGGCGTGCGGCTGCTCGACCCGGCGCTGGTCTCCGATGCCTTCGAGCAGCTGCAGCAGGTGCGCGGCTACTACAGCGTGCCGCGTGTGCTCGACGTCGACCGCTACAAGGTCAACGGACGGCTGCGTGACCTGGTGCTGGCGGTCCGCGAGCTCGACCAGAAGGGCCTGCCGGACAGCCAGCGCAACTGGGCCAACGAGCACACGGTCTACACCCACGGCTTCGGCGTGATCGCCGCCTACGGCAACCAGAGCGACATCAACGACAAGCCGGTGACCAACAACGACGGCCGGCCGGTGTGGGCGGAGAAGGACCTGCCGCCCGACGGCGTGCTGACCGACATGTTCCCGCCCAACGGCTACCAGCCGCGCGTCTACTTCGGCGAGAAGAGCCCCAGCTACTCGATCGTGGGCAAGGTCCCGGGCGGCAAGAACATCGAGCTGGACCTGCCCGAGGCGAACGGGTCGAGCGCGCAGAACAACACCTTCGGTGGCGACACCGGCGTGCCCGTCGGCGGGCTGTTCAACAAGCTGCTCTACGCCATCAAGTTCAGCGAGCCGAACATCGTCCTGTCCAGCCTGGTCAACAAGGACTCCAAGATCCTCTACGACCGTCGCCCGCGTGAGCGCCTGCAGAAGGTGGCGCCCTGGCTGACCGTCGACGGGGACGCCTACCCCGCCGTGGTGGACGGCCGGATCAAGTGGATCCTCGACGCCTACACGACCACCGACAACTACCCGAACAGCCAGAAGGACTCCCTGCGGTCGATGACCTCGGACGCGCTGAGCCCGAACACGACGTACGCCACCCTGCCGACCGACCAGATCGACTACATGCGCAACTCGGTCAAGGCGGTCGTCGACGCGTACGACGGGTCGGTGAAGCTCTACGAGTGGAACAGTCCCGGGCAGCCCGAGGACCCGATCCTCAAGGCGTGGGAGGGCGCGTTCCCGGGGGTCGTCCTGCCCAAGCGGGACATCCCGCCGGACCTCAAGCAGCACATGCGCTACCCCGAGGACCTGTTCAAGGTGCAGCGCAACATGCTCGCGTCCTACCACGTCACGGACCCGAAGACCTTCTACGCCGGCACCGACCAGTGGAAGGTGCCCGTGGACCCGGAGAACAAGGCGAACAAGCAGGCGCCCTACCGGCTGTCGGTGCGGACCCCGTCCGGCGGGCCGAACCCGGTCTTCTCCCTCACCAGCGTGTTCGTGCCGCAGAAGCGGCAGAACCTGGCGTCCTTCATCTCGGTGGACGCGGACGCCAGCAGGAAGGACTACGGGACGATCCGGATCCTGCGGCTGCCGAGCAACACCCAGGTGCCGGGGCCCTCGCAGATCGCCAACTCCTTCGGCGCCGACAGCGAGATCCAGAACAAGCTGCTGGCCTTCACGCGCACCAACTCCAAGGCGGTCTACGGCAACCTGCTCACGCTGCCCGTGGGTCATGGGCTGCTCTACGTCCAGCCGCTCTACACGCTGCGCAACACCGGTGAGGGCACCTATCCGGTGCTCCGGTTCGTGCTCGCCTCGTTCGGCGACGACGTCGGGATCGGTACGACGCTGACCGCGGCGCTCGACGACGTGCTCGGGACGCCCTCGACGAGCGGCGGCTCGGGCTCCTCCTCCGGGTCCGGGTCCGGCGGCGGCGCGGTGGTGCCGTCCGACGTACGGGCGTTGCTGGAGCAGGCGCAGGCCAAGTTCGTCGAGGCCCAGAAGGCGCTGAAGAAGGGCGACTTCGTGGGCTACGCCCAGGCGCAGAAGCAGGCCCAGCAGCTGGTCGACCAGGCGCTGGCGAAGACCAGCAAGGCGCCGAGCGGGTCGAGCGGCAAGCCGTCCCCGTCGCCGTCCCCTTCGAGCTCTCCGTCGAAGGCGCCGTCGCCGTCCTCGAGCCCGTCCCCGAGCAAGGCAGGGTGACAGTCCCCTGCGCTCACGTCG
>JAICKK010000069.1 GCA_025927955.1 Nocardioidaceae bacterium | reverse complement strand
TGCTGCGCCGCTCGGACACCGAGATCGGGATCGCCGTGGTCTCGGGAGTCGACCCGGGAGGGGTCGGCGACGTCGCGCTCTCGATGGACCGCTCGCTCGCCGGCCACGTGATCTCGACCGGGGAGACCCTGGTGATCGAGGGCCCGGAGGAGGACTCGGACCGGGCCCGCCAGCTCGCCGGGCTCGCCGGCTGGCCCGACCGGGGACCGATGATGCTGGTGCCGCTGCAGACCACCGACGGCGTCACGGGCGCGCTGACGCTGGCGTGGGCCCCGGAGGACCTCGACCGCTTCCACGAGGTCGACGTACGCCTGCCCCAACAGTTCGCCGAGCAGGCGGGGCTCGCGCTGCAGGTGGCCCGGGCGCGTGCGGACCGCGAGAGGCTGGCGGTCTTCGAGGACCGTGACCGGATCGGCCGGGACCTCCACGACCTGGTCATCCAGCGGCTCTTCGCGGTCGGGCTGGGCCTGGAGAGCACCGCCCGGATGGCGGCCGACCGGCCCGACGTCGCGGAGCGGGTCGCGCGGGCCGTGGACGACCTCGACTCGACCATCAAGGACATCAGGCGCACGATCTTCGCCCTCAGCGCCCCCGAGGAGTCCACCGACGTACGGCGGGCGCTCTCCGACCTGGTCGACCGGGCGGCCCGCACGTTGAAGTTCCGGCCGGAGCTGTCGCTGAGCGGCCCGGTCGGCTCGGTCGTCGGACCGTCGATCGCCCCGGACCTGCTCGCCGTGCTCGGTGAGGCGCTGTCCAACGTGGCGCGCCATGCGGGAGCGCACCGCGTCCAGGTGAGCGTCGAGGCCGGAGACCGGGTCACGCTGAGGGTCCGCGACGACGGCCGGGGCATCCCGGAGGCCGCCTCGCACAGCGGTCTGCTGAACATGCGCAAGCGTGCCGAGGAGCTCGGCGGCAGCTGCGTCGTGGACTCCGCCCCCGGAGCGGGCACCACGGTCGTCTGGCAGGTCCCGGCGCGCTGACGCCGTACGTCGGGACCGGGGCCGGCGCCCACGGGTACCGTGGCCTCATGACGGCCGAGCCCGACGACCGCCCCATCCGGGTGTTCCTCCTCGACGACCACGAGATCGTGCGGCGCGGTCTCAAGGAGCTCCTCGAGAGCGAGGGGGACATCGTGGTGGTGGGCGAGTCGGGGCTGGCGCAGGAGGCGGTGCGGCGGATCCCGGCGCTGCGGCCGGACGTGGCGGTCCTCGACGGCCGGCTGCCGGACGGGTCGGGCATCGACGTGTGTCGCGAGATCCGCTCCCAGCACCCGGAGATCGCGGCGCTCATCTTGACCTCCTACGACGACGACGAGGCGCTGTTCTCCGCGATCATGGCGGGGGCGGCGGGCTACGTCCTCAAGCAGGTGCGCGGCAACGACCTGATCGAGACGGTACGGCGGGTGGCGGCCGGCCAGTCCACGCTGGACCCGGCGGTGACCCGGCAGGTGCTGGACCGGCTTCGGAAGGGGCCCCAGGAGGACCCGGCCCTGGCCTCCCTGACCGCGCAGGAGCGGAGGATCCTGGGGCTGATCGGTGAGGGGATGACGAACCGGCAGATCGCGGAGTCGATGTTCCTGGCGGAGAAGACGGTGAAGAACTACGTCTCCGCGCTGCTGGCCAAGCTGGGCCTGGAGCGCCGCACCCAGGCGGCGGTCTTCGCGACCAAGCACCTCAAGGACTGAGTCCGGGGCTCGCGGGACCGGGCCCTTGGTCCCTCCGGCCGGGGTCCAGCGGCCCTGCCGCCCGACCCCGCCGCGGACGAGGGTGGTGCCATGACGACATCGAAGGCCCCCCTGGTCTCGCCCGGATCGGTCCTGGTCGGCGTCGACGGGTCCAGCCACAGCGACGCCGCGGTGGCCTGGGCCGTCGACCACGCCCGGCACCGGCACGTCCCGCTGGTCCTGCTGCACGGCGCCGAGCCGCTCGGCCTCGGCCGCATCCCGTTCGCCGAGGAGGGCCGCCTGATGCTGCAGGAGAGCTCCCGGCAGGTCACCGACCACGCCGTCGAGCTGGTCCGGCGACGGGCACCCCAGCTGCCCGTCAGCGTGGTCCACCTCTACGAGGACCCGCGGCAGGCGATCCTGGAGGCCGCCGAGCCCGCCGGCATGGTGGTCCTCGGCACGCGTGGCCTCGGACGCCTGCGGGCGCTGCTGCTCGGCTCGGTGAGCCAGGCGGTCGCCGCGCACGCGCCCTGCCCGGTGACCGTGGTCCGACCGGCGCAGCTGCGCGCCGGCCCGGGACGGGGCAACGTCGCCGTGGGCGTCGACCTCGACGGGTCCTCCGGGGCCGCGCTGCAGCAGGCCTTCGAGATCGCCGACGAGACCGGCCGTCCCCTGGACGTGGTGCACGCCTGGTCCGCGCACGACACGTTCGTCGACGCCACCAGCTACCTGGACCGCCTCGAGATCCTCGACGGGCACGAGCGCGGCTTCGCCGAGATGATCGCCGGGTACGCCGAGAAGTTCCCCGACGTCACCGTCGTGCGCCGGATGGTGGACGGCTCCCCGGTCGCCACCCTGGTCGAGGTCTCGGCCAGCGCCTCCCACCTCGTCCTGGGGTCCCGGGGTCGTCACGGCGTCCCGGCCCTCCTCGGCTCGGTGACCAGGTCGGTGCTCGAGCGCGCGCACTGCCCGGTGACCGTGGTCCACGACCCGGCCGCCCCCTCCCTGCCCGGAGCGGAGCGCGGGCGATGAGCGTGCAGCCTGTCGGCGCGCCCGCGCCGGTCGACCAGGTCCTCGAGCTCGCCTGCCGGGCCCCCAGCGTGCACAACACCCAGCCGTGGACGTGGCGGGTGAGCGGGTCCCGGGTGGACCTGTTCGCCGACTTCCGCCGCCAGCTGGTCTACGCCGACCCCGGCCGGCGTGACCTGCTGGTCAGCTGCGGGGCCGCGCTGCACCACCTGCAGGTCGCGGCCGCCGGGCTCGGCTGGGCGGCGCGTGTGCGCCGGTGTCCGGACCCCGGCGACGAGCGACACGTCGCGAGCGTGCAGCTGCGGCCGGCCCGGCCGCACGCCGAGGCGCTCGCGCAGCTCGACGCGCTCACCGCCCGCCGTACCGACCGTCGCCGGCTCACGTCGTGGCCGGTCCCCCAGGAGCGCCTCAACGCGCTGGCCGCCACCGGCAGCGTCTGGGGCGCCCAGGTGCTCCCGGTCGTCGACCCGTCGATGAGGGGACACCTGGAGCGGCTGACCCGACATGCGGACCGGGTGCAGCGGCGCAACGAGCGCTACCTGAGCGAGCTCGCCGCCTGGACCGCGCCGTCGCCCGCCCAGGGGGTCCCGTCCGCGCTGCGTCCGGTCCGGGACCCGTCGGAGGGGCCGGAGCCGGGCAACGTCGCGGACCTGGCCGCCCGCCGGTTCCCCTCCGGGACGCTGGCCGACCCGGAGGTGGACCCCGAGCCACCCGCGGACGGGATGCTGCTGGTCTGCACGTCCTCCGACGACACGATCTCCCGGGTCCGTGCCGGGGAGGCGCTCAGCGCGGTGTGGCTGCACGCCACCCGTGAGGGCCTGTCGCTGGTTCCGCTGAGCCAGGCGATGGAGGTCGAGGAGACCCGGCGGAGCCTGCAGGGCGACGTGCTGGGCGACCTGGCGTGCCCCCAGATGCTGGTGCGGGTGGGGTGGCTGCCGCTGAGCAGGCCCGACCTGCCGCCGACCCCGCGGCGGCCGCTGTCCGAGGTCCGCACCGTGGTGTGAGCCACCGACGGGCCGGTGTGCGTCGAGAGCGATGGCCGGACGGCCGCAGGTCAGCCCTGGTGCACGATGTCGACGGACGTGACGCCGGGCACGGTGGCCACGGCCCTGCTGGCCAGCGAGCGGGCCCGCTCGTCCACCGGTCCCTCGACCCGGACCGCGCCGCCGTAGGCCACCGCCCTCCAGTCGACGCGGAGCAGCGCGAAGAGGGCGGCGAGGTCGCGCTCGGTCTGCTCGTCGGAGCGGGCGACCTGGTGGACGACGTCGCGGCGGCTCAGCACACCGACCGGTCGTCCCTCGCCGTCCACGACGGGCAGGCTCTTCAGCGCCCGGCTGGTCATCAGCACGACCGCCTCGGCGAGGTCGGCGTCGCCGTCGACGGTCACGGCGGGGCTCATCAGCTCGCCGACCGTCCTCGCCCGCTGCCGCGGCACGTCGCGGGACGGCGCGGCGTGCGCACGGGGGCCGGCGCCCACGGCGTCGCGGACCAGGTCCGCGTCGCTCACCACCCCGACCACGCGCTCCTGCGCGTCGACCACCTGCAGCGCGGTGATGGCGTGCTCGTCGAGCAGCCTGAGCGCCTCCCGCGCGGTCGTGCCGGGTCCGACGACGACCGGCCAGCGGGTCATGACCTCCTTGACCAACATCTCGGCCTCCTTCCCTCCCAGCCTCCCTCCGCGCCGGGGCGCACACCAGGGCGCACACCGGGGCGCACACCGGGGACCTCCGTCCCTCGTGCCGCCCTGCCGTGTGCGATGTGCCGATCCGGGTAGCGGGAGGGTCCACCCACCCGCATCCCAGCCCCACCGGAGGCGCTTTGGTCCCGTCCTCGCCCCGCGCCACCTCGCGGGTCGTCCTGGTCACCGGGGGCACCTCCGGCATCGGTCGCGCGACGGCGCAGCGGCTCGCCGACGAGGGGGCGGCCCTCGTGCTGGTGTCCAGGTCACCGGCCACGCTGGAGCAGACCCGCCGCGAGTGCCTGGCCCGGGGCGCCCGCGATGTGCTGACGGTGACCGCCGACGTGCGGCTGCGGGCGGAGGTCGAGGCGGCCTTCGCCGCGGCCCTCGGTCGGTTCGGCCGGCTCGACGGCGTCGTCCACGCGGCCGCGGTCATCGCCTACGGCCGCTTCGCCGACCTCCCGGCGGACGTCTTCGACCACGTCGTCGAGACCGACATCCTGGGCACCGCCAACGTCGCCAGGTGTGCGCTCGCCGCCTTCGAGCCGGAGCAGGCGGGCGCCCTGGTGGTGCTCGGCTCGGTGCTCGGCAAGATGACCGCGCCCTCGATGAGCGCGTACGCCGCCGGCAAGTGGGCGGTGCACGGCCTGGTCCGCACGCTGCAGGTCGAGGCTCGCGCGCTGCCCGGCATCCACGTGAGCCTGGTGTCGCCGGGGTCGGTGAACACGCCCATCTACCAGCTGGCGGGCAGCTTCACCGGTCGCGGGGGGAGGCCGCCACCGCCCGTCGGGTCGGCGGAGAAGGCCGCCCGCGTCGTGGTCGACGCGCTGGACCGGCCCCGGCGGGACGCCGACGTGGGTCCCGCGAACGTCGTGATGGTACTCGGCTTCCGCCTGCTGCCCGGCCTGTTCGACCTGCTGGTCGGGCCGCTGATGCGGGTCCTGGGGCAGGGGCGCGAGCCGCAGCCCGCAGGTGCCGGGAACGTCTTCGAGCCCACCCCGGACCTGGAGGCCGTGCACGGCCCGTGGCGCTGGTGGGGCGGACGCGGCGGCTAGGGTGTGCGGGGCGCTCGGCCGGCGCTGCGCCCCGGTATCGCCCGGTATAGACCGGTGTCGTCCGGTGTTGGAGTGCGGAAGGACCTTGTCGGTGACGTTGCAGCTCGGCCGTCACGCCTTCGACGACGACGCCACGCTGATGATGGCGATCGTCAACCGCACGCCGGACTCCTTCTACGACCGCGGCGCGACGTGGGCCGAGGACCTGGCGTTCGACCGGGTCGCCCGGGTCGTCGAGGAGGGCGCCGAGATCGTCGACATCGGCGGGGTCAAGGCCGGTCACGGGGACCCCGTCGACGCCGCCGAGGAGCAGCACCGGGTCGTGGGCTTCGTGGCGAGGGTGCGCGCGTCGTACCCCGACCTGGTGATCAGCGTCGACACCTGGCGAGCCGAGGTGGGGCGCGCCGCCTGCGAGGCCGGTGCCGACCTGCTCAACGACGCGTGGGGCGGCTTCGACCCCGGGCTCGCGGAGGTCGCGGCGGAGTTCGGGGCCGCGTTGGTCTGCGCGCACACCGGCGGGCTGGCCCCGCGCAGCACGCCGCACCGGGTCGAGTACGGCGACGTGGTGCGCGACGCGGTCGACTCGACCGTGGCGCAGGCCGAGCGAGCCGTCCGGGTCGGCGTGGACCCCCGGTCGGTGCTCATCGACCCGGCCCACGACTTCGGCAAGACCACCTTCCACTCCCTGGAGCTGACCCGCCGGCTCTCGGAGATGACCGCCACGGGCTGGCCGGTGCTGGTGTCGCTGTCCAACAAGGACTTCGTCGGGGAGACTCTCGACCTGCCCGTGGGGGGGCGGCTGGCCGGCACCCTGGCGGTCACGGCGCTGTCCGCCCTCGCGGGGGCCCGCGTGTTCCGGGTGCACGAGGTGGCGCCGAGCAGGCAGGTCGTGGACATGGTGCGCTCCGTGGCCGGATGGCGCCTCCCGGCCCGGGCGGTCCGGGGCCTGGCGTGACCGCGCGATGACCAGCCCGCCTGCGGCCGACGCCGTCGTGGTGCCGGCGACCCCGCTCCTGCTGCCGGGGAACCGCTCGCTGCGGGACCCGGTGGCCGGCGTCCGGGCGGCCGCGGAGGGCGCGGTGCGCTGGCTGGCGAGACGGCACCCGGAGCGGGTGGTCGTGCTCGGTGCGGGGGCGGACGCCGTCGACCGGGGTCGCGGCGTGACCCGACCCGCGAGCCTGCGGGTGGCGCGCAGCCTGCTGGCGGTCGCGGGCTTCGCCGGCCGGGTAGACGAGCATGCGCCGCCCGGAGAGGACCTGGCGCTCGGGGGCGGCGGCCTCCTCGTCGTCGCGGACGGAACCGCCCGCCGCGACCCCGAGGCCCCGGGTCGGCTCGACCCACGGGCCGCCGGCTTCGACGAGGCCGTCGAGACCGCCCTGCGGCACGGTGACGTCGCCGCGCTGCGAGGGCTCGACGAGGCGCTCGGCCGGGCCCTGCTGTGCTCGGGAGTGCCCGCGCTGCGCGCTCTGGGCTCCGGGGTCGCCCGACCGGCGGCCGCCCACGTCGACTACGCCGGGCACCCGTTCGGGGTGCAGTACTGGGTGGTGCGGTGGAGCGGGCGGGACGGGGAGGACCCGGCCCAGGACGCCGGCACCCGTCGACCCTGAGGCTCGGCGCCGGCCGCGGGCACCCGATGTGTGAGAATGTCAGAACAAACTATTGACGGAGCCGTGGCGGGACCGGCATCGTGGGCGGCGTCGTCCCTGGCACGACACCACACGACGGCCACCACGGCCCACGACAGACGGGACAGCGCCCCATGCGGATCGGACTCGCCGGCACCGGGCGGATAGGCGCCTTCCACGCGGCCACCCTGGCCGGGCTGGACGAGGTCGAGCAGGTCGTGGTGACCGACACGCTCCGCGGGTCCGCGGCCCGGCTGGCCGACGAGCTCGGCTGCGAGCCGGCCCAGGACCTCGACGAGCTGCTCGGCCGCGTCGACGGGCTGGTGATCACCACGTCGACGACGGGCCATGCGCCGACCCTGCGGCGCGCGGTCGCCGCGGGCGTGCCGACGTTCTGCGAGAAGCCGGTGGCCACCACGCTCGTGGAGACCCTCGAGCTGGTCGAGCTGGTGGAGAAGTCGGGCGTGCCGGTGCACGTCGGGTTCCAGCGCAGGTTCGACGCGGGCTACCGACGTGCCCGCGAGGTCGTGGCCAGCGGCGAGCTGGGCTTCGTGCACACCATCCGCGCGAACACCCACGACCAGTCCCCTCCGCCGGCCGCCTACATCCCCACCAGCGGCGGCCTCTTCCGGGACTGCAGCATCCACGACTTCGACATCATCAGGTTCGTCACCGGCCGCGAGGTCACGCGCGTCTTCGGCACCGGGGCCAACAAGGGCGACGGCTTCTTCACCGAGGGTGGCGACGTCGACACCGCGGCCGCCGTGCTCACCCTCGACGACGACACCCTCGTGCTGGTCTCCGCGACCCGCTACAACGGGGGCGGTCACGACGTGCGCCTGGAGGTCATGGGCTCGCGGGGCACGGTCGGGGTCGGGTACGACGACTCGCTCGCGGTCCGCTCGCTCGAGGCGGACGCCGACTTCCCGCGCGGGCCCCAGAAGTGGTCGTTCATGGAGCGGTTCCTGCCGGCCTACCGCACCGAGCTCGTCGCGTTCTGCGACGTGGTGGCGGGCCGGTCCCCGAGCCCGTGCACCATGACCGACGCGCTGGAGGCCTTCCGCGTCGCCGAGGCCTGCGAGCTCTCGCGCACCAGCGGCCGCCCGGTGGAGGTCTGCGAGATCGGTGGCGCGGCATGAGCGGCTACGACCTCGTGTCGGTCGGCCGGACCGGTGTGGACATCTACCCTCTCGACCACGGCGTGGGCCTGGAGGACGTCAAGACGTTCGAGAAGTTCCTGGGCGGCAGCGCCACCAACGTCGCCGTCGCGGCCGCGAGGTACGGCCGGCACGTCGCGCTGGTCACGCGCACCGGTGACGACCCGTTCGGGCGCTATGTCCGGAGGGAGGCCGAGCGCCTCGGCGTGGACCCGCGGTTCATCACCGCGGCGCAGGGCCCGCCGACCCCGGTGACGTTCTGCGAGGTCTTCCCCCCGGACGACTTCCCGCTGTACTTCTACCGGTACCCGACCGCGCCCGACCTTCAGCTGGAGGTGGCGGACCTGCCGCTCGACGCGGTCGCGGACGCCAAGGTGCTCTGGGCGACGGTCACCGGCCTGTCCCAGGAGCCGTCCCGCTCCACGCACTTCGCCGCGTGGCAGGCCCGGGGCCGTCGGCGGCACACGGTCCTCGACCTCGACTACCGGCCGATGTTCTGGGCGGACGCCGCGCAGGCCGGCGTCCAGGTCGGCCGGGCGCTCGAGCACGTGACCGTCGCGGTCGGCAACCGCGAGGAGTGCCAGGTCGCCGTCGGCGAGACGGACCCGCAGCGCGCCGCCGACGCCCTCCTCGAGCGCGGCCTGGAGCTGGCGATCGTCAAGCAGGGGCCCAAGGGCGTGCTCGCCGCCACGGCCGACGAGCGCGTCGAGGTGCCGCCGTACCCGGTGGACGTGGTCAACGGGCTCGGTGCGGGCGACGCCTTCGGAGGCGCGCTGGTGCACGGGCTGCTCAGCGGCTGGCCGCTGCGGCGGGTGCTCGAGTTCGCCAACGTCGCCGGCGCCCTCGTCGCCGGGCGGCTGGAGTGCTCGACCGCCATGCCGGGCGGCGCGGAGGTCGAGCAGGCCCTGGCGCGCCACGGCTTCGAGACGCCCGTCGAGAGGACCGCGCCGTGACGGACCCGACCGCCACCCTGGCCATCACCGAGGTCCGCGCCCGCGAACCGCACCGCATCACCGACGCCTGGGCCGCCCGGACCCGTCGGCCGCTGCTCGGTGCCGACGGCCGGCTGCTGGTGGTCGCGGCCGACCACCCCGCCCGCGGAGCGCTCGGTGTCCGCTCTGACCCGATGGCGATGGCCAGCCGCGGCGCGCTCCTCGAGCGCCTGGCGACCGCCCTCTCCCGCCCGGGGGTGGACGGGGTCCTGGGCACGCCGGACATCCTCGACGACCTGCTGCTCATGGACGTCCTGGACGAGAAGCTGGTCTTCGGCTCGATGAACCGCGGCGGCCTCCAGGGCGCCAGCTTCGAGCTGGACGACCGCTTCACCGCCTACTCGGCAGCCGAGATCGCCGCGCGCCGCATGGACGGCGGCAAGATGCTCACCCGCATCTGCCTGGACGACCCGGGGACGGTGGCCACCCTCGAGGGCAGTGCCCGGGCCGTGACGGAGCTCGCCGAGCACCGCCTGATGGCCATGGTCGAGCCGTTCCTTTGCGTGCGTGACGGCAACCGGGTCAGGAACCTGCTCGACCCCGACAGCACCATCCGGTCCATCCACGTCGCCGCCGGCCTGGGGGCGAGCAGCGCCTACACCTGGCTCAAGCTGCCCGTGGTCGACGACCTCGAGCGGGTCATGGCAGCCACCACGATGCCGACGCTGCTGCTCGGGGGCGACCCCCAGGGGGACCCGGAGACCACCTACGCGTCGTGGGGCAAGGCGCTCGACCTCCCGCCGGTGCGCGGCCTCGTCGTCGGCCGCGCCCTGCTGTTCCCTCCCGACGGGGACGTGGCCGCCGCGGTCGACGTCGCCGCCGAGTTGGTGCACGGCGTGCAGCCGGAGCTCCGATGAGCACCGCGTCCGGACGGTGGCTGCTCCCGTACGGCGGGACGAGCCGTGACGGCTGCGAGGTCGTGGTCGACGACACCGTCGACGGCTGGCAGCACACCGGCCTGCGGGTCGTCGCCCTGGAGGCGGGGCAGACGTGGAGCGCCGACGCCACGGACGAGTGGGAGCACGTCGTGGTCCCGCTGAGCGGGAGCGTCGTCGTCGAGGCGACCGGGAGCGACGGAGCCCGCCACGAGGCGACGCTGCAAGGCCGCGCCTCGGTGTTCGCGGGGCCGACCGACGTCGCCTACGTCCCCGCGGGATCCTCGCTGCGGTTGGCCTCGAGTCCTGGTGACCTTTCACGGGGACGTGACGATGGTTTCGAGGCCTCGGCTAGCGCCTCGGCACCTCAACCAGCGCCGGCGTTGGTTGAGGTGCCCGAGCCCCCAGGGGCGAGGGAGTCGAAACCTGGTCAGGTACGCGCTGAAGGTGACCGTGGTTTCGAGGCCTCGGCTAGCGCCTCGGCACCTCGACCAGCGGCGGTCGAGCGCCCCTCCCGGCGGGCGGCGGTGCGGGTGGCGGTCTGCTCGGCGAAGGTGACCGGGCGCGGCACGGCGATGCGCTTTCGCCACGTCGCGCGCGCCGACGTCCCGGTCGAGCTGCGCGGCGCCGGCTCCTGCTCCCGGGAGGTCCGCAACTTCGGCGTCCCCGACGTACTCGACGCCGACTCGGTCATCGCCTGCGAGGTCGTGACGCCGGCCGGCAACTGGAGCTCCTACCCTCCGCACAAGCACGACGAGGAGCGCGAGGGCGTGGAGACCGAGCTCGAGGAGATCTACTACTTCGAGGTGCAGCCGGCCGGACCGGTGCCGCCGTCGGCCGACCCCGTCGCCTACCAGCGGGTCTACGGCACCGCGGAACGGCCCATCGACGTGCTCGCCGAGGTGCGCTCCGGCGACGTCGTGCTGGTGCCTCACGGCTGGCACGGGCCGTCGATGGCGGCGCCCGGCTACGACCTGTACTACCTCAACGTGATGGCCGGCCCCGGGACGACCAGGGCGTGGCTGATCTGTGACGACCCCAGCCACGGGTGGGTCCGGGGCACCTGGGAGGGGATGGCCGTCGACCCGCGCCTGCCCTTCGGCGGCGGGGCGACCGATGGACCGACCGGGAAGGGGCGATGATGGGCGACACCGTCCGGCTGACCGTGGCGCAGGCGACCGTCGAGTTCCTCGCCGTGCAGTGGACCGAGCGAGACGGCGAGCGGCAGCGGCTGTTCGCGGGCTGCTTCGGCATCTTCGGGCACGGCAACGTGGCCGGCATCGGCCAGGCGCTGCTGCAGCACGAGACCCGGGCGCTGGAGGCCGGCCGCCGGCCCGACCTGCCCTACGTCCTGGCGCGCAACGAGCAGGCGATGGTGCACACGTCGGTCGCCTTCGCGCGGCACAGGGACCGGTTGCAGACCTGGGCCTGCACGGCCTCCATCGGCCCCGGCTCCACCAACATGGTCACCGGAGCCGCACTGGCGACCATCAACCGGCTCCCCGTCCTGCTGCTGGCCTCGGACACGTTCGCGACCCGTCGCTCGGCACCGGTGCTGCAGGAGCTCGAGACGCCGTACGCCGGAGACGTCAGCGTCAACGACGTCTTCCGCCCGGTGTCGCGCTTGTTCGACCGCGTCCAGCGTCCCGAGCAGCTGCCCTCGGCGCTGCTCGCCGCCATGCGGGTGCTCGCCGACCCGGCGGAGACGGGCGCGGTGACGCTCGCGCTCCCCCAGGACGTCCAGGCCGAGGCCCACGACTGGCCGGTCGAGCTCTTCGCCGAGCGCACCTGGCACGTCGCGCGTCCCCCGGCGGAGCGCTCGAGGGTGCTCGACGCGGCCGCGGCCATCCGCGGCGCCCGGCGGCCGATGGTCGTGGCCGGCGGCGGCGTCCACTATTCCCGCGCCGAGCAGGCGCTCCAGGCGTTCTGCGACGCGACCGGCATCCCGGTGGGGGAGACCCAGGCCGGCAAGGGGTCGCTGCCGCACGGGCACCCCCAGGAGATGGGCGCCGTCGGCTCCACCGGTACGACGGCCGCCAACGCCCTGGCCCGGCAGGCGGACGTGGTGATCGGCATCGGCACGCGGTGGAGCGACTTCACCACCGCCTCCCGGACGGTCTTCGGCGCCGAGGACGTCCGCTTCGTGAACGTCAACGTGGCCGCCTTCGACGCCGGGAAGCACAGCGGCCTGTCCGTGGTCGCGGACGCCCGCGAGACGCTGGAGGCGCTGACCGAGCAGCTGGCCGGCTACCGGGTCGCCGACGACTACCTCGCCGAGCAGGCGCGGCTGTGGCAGGACTGGGACGCGCGGGTGGAGGCCGCCTACCATCCTCCGGCCGCGGTCACCGAGCGCCTGGCAGAGGGCCAGATGACCCAGGGCGAGGTGCTGGGCTGCGTCAACGAGACCAGCGACCCGCGTGACGTGGTGCTGTGCGCCGCGGGCTCGATGCCCGGTGACCTGCACAAGCTGTGGCGGGTCCGCGACCGCAAGGCCTACCACGTGGAGTACGGCTACTCCTGCATGGGCTACGAGATCCCCGCGTCACTGGGCGTCCGGCTGGCCGACGAGTCCCGCGACGTGTTCGCGATGGTCGGCGACGGCGGCTACCTGATGATGCCGACCGAGCTGGTCACCGCCGTGCAGGAGCGCGTCAAGGTGATCGTCGTACTCGTGCAGAACCACGGCTTCCACTCCATCGGCTCGCTGTCGGAGGAGCTCGGGTCCCAGCGGTTCGGCACCCGGTACCGCTACCGCGACAGCGGCTCGGGGCGCCTCGACGGCGACGTGCTGCCCGTCGACCTGGCGGCCAACGCGCGCAGCCTCGGCGTGCACGTGACCGAGGTGGGCTCGCGCGGGGAGCTCGAGAAGGCCATCCGGATGGCGAAGGAGGCGCCCGCCGACTCGGGGCCGTTCGTCATCCAGGTCACCACCGACCCACTCGTCCACGCGCCCGACAGCGAGGCCTGGTGGGACGTCCCCGTCAGCCAGGTGGCCGAGCTGGGGACGACCCGCGAGGCGTACGAGCGCTATGCCGGCCACCGCGCCGGCCAACGACAGTTCCTGGCACCCACCGCCACCAGCAGCGACAACGACGAAGGAGCACGATGAGCAAGCCCGCCCTGATCGGCACCGCACCCGACAGCTGGGGCGTCTGGTTCGCCGACGACCCGCAGCAGACGACCTGGGAGCGGTTCCTCGACGAGGTGGTCCGAGCCGGCTACACCCGCATCGAGCTGGGCCCCTACGGCTTCCTCCCGACCGACCCGCACCGGCTTCGCGACGAGCTCGACAAGCGCGGGCTGACACTGACCGCAGGGACGATCTTCGAGCACCTGCACCGGCCGGACTCGTGGGGCTCCACCTGGGCGGACGTCTCGAAGGCGGCCTCGCTGACGGCGGCCATGGGCGCCAGGCACCTGGTCGTCATCCCGGCGTTCTGGCGCGACGACCGGACCGGTGAGGTGCTCGAGGAGTCCGAGCTGACGGCCGAGCAGTGGCCCGCCTACGCCCGGCAGGTGAACCGCCTCGCCAAGGCGATCCGGGACGAGTTCGGCCTCCAGATCCAGTTCCACCCGCACGTCGACACCCACGTCGACACCCAGGCCAACGTCGAGCGCTTCCTGGCCGAGACGGACCCGGACCTGGTGAAGATGTGCCTGGACACCGGGCACATCTCCTACTGCGAGGGGGACAGCCTCCAGCTGATCCGCGACTACCCGGATCGCATCGGCTACGTCCACCTCAAGCAGGTCGACCCCGTCATCCGCGACAAGGTCAAGGCCGGGGGGATCGGCTTCGGCGAGGCGGTGCGGATGGGCGCGATGTGCGAGCCGCCGAACGGCATTCCCGACATGCCCCCGATCCTGGAGGCACTGGCCGCGCTCGACCACGTCGAGCTCTTCGCGATCGTCGAGCAGGACCTGTACCCGTGCGCGCCGGACGTCCCGCTGCCGATCGCGACCCGCACCCTGGACTACCTCCGCTCCTGCGGCCCGCTGGCATGACCGGGCCCGTCGCGGGGCCCGTCACGGGGCCGGCGCCGCTCCGGGTCGGTGTCGTCGGCGTCGGCATGATGGGCGCCGACCACGCCGTACGCCTGGCCGGCCGGGCGGCGAACGCCACCCTGGTGGCGGTCGCCGACCCCGACGTGGACCGTGCCGAGCGGCTCGCCTCGTCGTTCGAGGGGGTGCGCGCCTTCGCGGACCCCCTCGAGCTCGTCGCCGACGACGGCGTGGACGCGGTGGTGATCGCCTCGCCCGGCTTCGTCCACGAGGAGCAGGTGCTCGCCTGCATCGCTGCGGGCAAGCACGCCCTGTGCGAGAAGCCGCTCACGATGGACGCGGAGTCGTCGCTGCGGGTGGTCGAGGCCGAGCGGGCCGCGGGGCGCCATCTGGTCCAGGTCGGCTTCATGCGCCGGTTCGACCCGGAGTACGTCGCGATGAAGGCGATGCTCGACGCCGGCGACCTGGGCAGGCTGCTGCTCGTGCACAACGTGCATCGCAACAAGACCGTCCCGGACGGCTTCCTCTCGGAGATGATCGTGCGTGACTCCCTCGTCCACGAGGTGGACGTGTGTCGATGGCTCTTCGGCGAGGAGATCGTGGAGATCACGGTGCACTCGCCCGCGCCCACCTCCGAGGCCGCCGACGGCGTCGTGGACCCGCAGGTCGCGGTCTTCCGGATGGCCGGCGGCGGCATGGCCACCAGCGAGGTCTTCGTGAAGTGCGGCGTCGGCTACGAGGTGCGCTGCGAGGCCACCGGCGAGCACGGCAACGCGACCGTGGGACTCGGCTCGGGCGTGCTCGTGCGGTCCGCGAACCGTTGGGGCGGCTCGATCCCCGACGACTTCCGGGTCCGGTTCGCGCAGGCGTACGACGCGGAGGTGCAGTCCTGGGTGGACGCCACGCGCCGCGGCGAGGTCACCGGCCCGACGGCCTGGGACGGCTACGCCGCCACCGTCGTCTGCGAGGCCGGGATGGAGTCGCTGCGGACCGGCTCGCCGATGAAGGTGAGCCTGGCGTGAAGCTCGCCCTCGACCCGTACATGTTCCGCGACGTACCCCTGCTCGACCTTCCGGCGCTCGTGGCCGAGCTGGGGTACGAGTGGATCGAGCTCTCGCCGCGCGAGGACTTCACGCCGTTCTTCACCCACCCGCGCGTGGACGACGGCACCGTGAGCCGGTTCCGCGCGGCGCTGTCCGCAGCAGGCGTCGGCGTCTCCTCGGTGCTGCCGCTCTACCGGTGGAGCGGCCCGGACGAGGACGAGCGGCAGGCGGCGGTGCGCTACTGGAGGCGCGCCATCGAGGTCACCGCCCGGCTCGGCGTGGACACGATGAACAGCGAGCTCAACGGCAACCCCCGGCAGGCCGACGTCTGCGAGCGGCAGTTCTGGCGCTCCATGGAGGAGCTGCTCCCGGTCTTCGAGCGGGAGGGGATCCGGCTGGTCCTCGAGCCGCACCCGGACGACTGGGAGGAGAGCGGCTCGCGCGCGCTGGACCTGATCCGTGGGATCAACTGCCCTTTCGTGTCGTTCCTTTACTGCGCGCCGCACACGTTCCACCAGGGCGACGACGCGCCAGGAATCATCGGCAAGGCCGGTGACCTGCTCACGATGGTCCACGTCGCCGACTCGTTCGACCACACCGGCTCGCGGGGGCTGCGCTACATCGTCAACCCGCCCGGCTCGCAGGTCACGGTCCACCAGCATCTCGACATCGGGCAGGGAGAGGTCGACTTCGACGAGCTCTTCTCCTGTCTGGAGGAGAACGCGTTCGACGGCATCCTGACCACCTGCGTGTTCGCGTGGGAGGAACGAGCCCGTGAGTCGAGCACCTTCATGCGTGACACGATCGAGGAGTACCTCCGGCGGTGGCAGACCAAGCCCTCGCTGGTCTCGCCCTGAACCGCTGCATCACTTTCGCTAGGAGAAGACACACCACATGAGCACACCGCAGCGCATCACCCACCTCGTCGCCGGCAGCCCCTGGCAGGGCACCGCCGAGCGCACCAGCGAGGTCTTCAACCCGGCGACCGGGGAGGTCTCCGGGGTCCTGGACCTGGCGTCGGCCGACCTGGTCGGCGACGTCGTGGCGGGGGCGAAGCAGGCGTGGCAGGACAGCTGGCGGAGCCTGTCGCTGGCCAAGCGGCAGGCGGTGCTGTTCAGCTTCCGCGAGCTGCTCAACCGCGACAAGGAGCGGATCGCCGAGCTGATCACCGCCGAGCACGGCAAGGTCCTCTCCGACGCGGTCGGTGAGGTGACCCGAGGCCTGGAGGTCGTCGAGTTCGCCTGCGGCATCCCGCACCTGCTCAAGGGCGGCTTCACCGAGAACGCGTCCACGAAGGTCGACGTCTACTCGATGCGCCAGAGCCTGGGCGTGGTGGCGGTCATCTCGCCGTTCAACTTCCCGGCCATGGTCCCGATGTGGTTCGTCCCGGTCGCGGTGGCGTGCGGCAACGCCGTGGTCATCAAGCCCAGTGAGAAGGACCCCAGCGCCACGATCGCCATCGCCGAGCTGTGGCGGGAGGCCGGCCTTCCGGACGGGATCATGAACGTCGTCAACGGCGACAAGGAGGCCGTCGACGCACTCCTGGCGCACCCCGACGTCAAGGCCGTCTCCTTCGTGGGGTCCACGCCGATCGCCCGCTACGTCTACGAGACGGGCACGTCGCACGGCAAGCGGGTCCAGGCCCTGGGCGGCGCCAAGAACCACATGCTGGTCCTTCCCGACGCCGACCTCGACCTCGCCGCGGACGCCGCCGTGAACGCGGGCTTCGGCTCCGCGGGCGAACGGTGCATGGCGATCTCCGCGCTCGTGGCGGTCGAGCCGGTCGCCGACGAGCTGATCGAGAAGATCAAGGACCGGATGGGCAAGCTCCGCACCGGCGACGGCACCCGCGGCTGCGACATGGGGCCGCTGGTCACCAGGGCGCACCGCGACAAGGTCGCCTCGTACGTCGACGCGGGCGTCGAGGCGGGCGCCGACCTCGTGGTCGACGGTCGGGACGGGGCCTTCGACGCCGACGGTGACGGCTTCTTCCTGGCACCGACGCTCTTCGACAAGGTGACGCCGGAGATGTCGATCTACGCCGACGAGATCTTCGGACCCGTGCTGTCGGTTCTCCGCGCCTCGTCGTACGACGAGGGGCTGGACCTGATCAACAGCAACCCGTACGGCAACGGGACGGCCATCTTCACCAACGACGGCGGCGCCGCCCGGAGGTTCCAGAGCGAGGTCGAGGTCGGCATGGTCGGTGTCAACGTCCCGATCCCGGTGCCGATGTCGTACTACTCGTTCGGTGGCTGGAAGAACAGCCTGTTCGGGGACAGCCACGCGCACGGCACCGAGGGCGTGCACTTCTTCACCCGCGGCAAGGTCGTCACCTCCCGGTGGCTGGACCCCAGCCACGGCGGCCTCAACCTCGGCTTCCCCCAGAACGACTGAGCCCAGGACGTCCTGGCCAGCGGGGCGTGCGCAAGGCCACCCCGCTGGTTGAGGTGCGAGCTTGCGAGCCTCGAAACCACGCCTCACGTTCGCGCGTTGGTGCTGCGGTGTCGGTCGGCCGGCGTGGCGTGCGGGCGGCCACCCCCGCTGGTTGAGGTGCGAGCTTGCGAGCCTCGAAACCAGGTCACGTTCGCGCGAAGGGTGACCGTGGTTTCGAGGCCCTCGGCTAGCGCCTCGGGCACCTCAACCAGCGTGTGGCCGGGATCCCGCGGACCTGACCGTGGTTTCGAGGCCTCGGCCGGCGTGGCGTGCGGACGGCTACCCCCGCTGGTTGAGGTGCGAGCTTGCGAGCCTCGAAACCACGCCTCACGTTCGCGCGTTGGTGCTGCGGTGTCAGTCGGCCGGCGTGGCGTGCGGGCGGCTACCCCCGCTGGTTGAGGTGCGAGCTTGCGAGCCTCGAAACCAGGTCACGTTCGCGCGAAGGGTGACCGTGGTTTCGAGGCCCTCGGCTAGCGCCTCGGGCACCTCAACCAGCGTGTGGCCGGGATCCCGCG
>JAICKK010000024.1 GCA_025927955.1 Nocardioidaceae bacterium | reverse complement strand
GGTCAGCGGTGTCGGGGGCGGTCTTGGGGTCGGGGACCGAGAAGTAGGCGTGACCGTGGGGGCTGGTCCACCGGTAACGACCGTCGGCCATGTCCGGTCGGCCGCCGGCTGGCCGGGCGTCGACCCGACCGCGGAGGCATCTGCACATGCTGTTCGCCTCGGCGAACTGGCTGATGCGGGCTCGTGCCGTCGCCCTCGCGGGGTGACGGCAGGGCGCAAGCCTGCCCGAAACCGGCCCCAAAGCCCAACATCGGGGCCAGCAGAGCGGGAAAAACCTCCCCCTAAGCCGTTCAAGGCCCCCAGGCGAGCCCCGCCGGCCATCACCCCCGAAACGACCCGTTGATCGGCGCATCCCTAGCGCGTTGGGTGACTCAACCAGCGTCGGCTCGGGCACCTCAACAGCGGCGGTGTCGACCGAAGGGCCAACCGACCGTGTGGCGGGTCGAGGCGGGCTACTACTCCTGCGTGAGGGCGACGTCGTCGATCGTGAGCGCCGGCTGGGTCTCGTAGGTGACCAGCACGCTGCTGCCGACGAGACCGTCGAGCTCCTCGGCCACGGTCTCGGTGCTCCCGTCGCCGTCCCAGTCCTCCGCAGCGGTGGACAGCACGGCAGCGTCGGTGTCCAGGAAGGTGACGTCGCCAACCTGCCATCCGCCGGCCTCCAGGGCCTCCACCACGCCCCGTGTTGTCAGCAGGGTCGGGCTAGGCGAAGGCGACGGCTTCGGCGAAGGCTTCGGCTTCGGTGACGGCTTCGGTGACGGCTTCGGCTTCGGCTTCGGCGCGGGGGTGCTCGTCCCGGGCGACGGGTGCTTCGGGTCGTGCGCGCGCCCGGGCCTGGTGGGTTCGGTCTTCGCCGGCTCCGGCTTCGCCGCCTTGCGGATCTTCGCGGCCTTGCCCGCCTCTTCGCCCTTGCCCGCCCCGGGCTTGCCGGCCTTCGCGGGCTTGCCGGGCTTCGCGGGCTTGCCCGAGTCGGCGTTCGACCTCAGGTGCACCACGCCGTCGCCGGCGTCGGGCGAGACGGTCGGCGACGGGATGGAGAAGGCTCCGGTCCGGTAGCCGCGGGCGAAGGCGCTCACCAGGTCGACGTAGTAGTCCGACGGGTTGTAGCTGAAGATCGCCGCTCGCGTGTCGCCGGCCGTGGCGAGGTCGCGCCCGCCGTGGCAGAGGTAGGCCGCCGCGGCCAGCGCGGCGTCGTCGATGTCGTTGGGCGAGGCGACCCCGTCGCCGTCACCGTCCCGGCCCGCTGTGCGCCACGTCGACGGGATGAACTGCATGGGTCCCACGGCTCGGTCCCAGACGGTGTCCCCGTCGAACCGGCCGTTGTCGGTGTCGCGCACCGCCGCCACCGGGCCCTCACCGTCCAACGCGATGCCCACGATGGCCGGACGGGGCACACCGTCGGAGCCGAGCACCGACCCGCCGTACCGGCCGTGGTCGGACTCGACCCGGCCGATCCCCGCCAGCAGGGTCCACGGCAGGTGGCAGCTCGGCTGCTGGACGTCGATCGTCCTCGCGGCGTGCTGGTAGGCCCGGAGCGCGGCGGACGGGACATCGTGCTCGGACAGCGAGCTCGCGGTCCACACGCGCTCGCCCTTGGGGGTCTCGATGGAGATCTTGCGGTGCCGCTGCGCCGCCGTGCGGAGCTCGAGGCTGCCCGCGATCGTCGTGTGCGGCGCGACCGCCTGGGCGGCGACGCGCACGGTGCCCTCGGAGCCCGTCGAGGTGCCGGATCCGGAGAGGGGTACGACCGAAGAGGTGAGCGCCAGGGACGCCGGGACGGCGGCCACCACGACGACCGCCGAGAAGCGCGCGCCCACGCGCGACCGCTTGCCCATGTACGTGTCTCCCCCGGCTCCCAGAACAACAGATCTCCCAGCGTAGGCAGGATCGGCACAAGCCGAGGCGAAATGAACAGTCCGGGCCGTGGTCCTCGTCTCAGCGGGAGAGGTCGCCGAGGACGACGAACCGCAGGCCGGCGCGCTCGAGCCGCTCCCGCAGCCGGGGCCCCATCGCGGCCGCGGTCGTCACCTGCCCCGACGTCGTCGGGTTGTCGTCGAAGGCGAGGCAGAGCGCCGACTCGGCGAGCATCTTCGCCGTCTCGGTGTAGCCGGGGTCGCCGCCGCGCACCTCCGTGACCACCCGCCGGCCACCGCCGTCCCCGACGAAGCGCACCGAGAAGGACGAGCGGGCGCGCCGCTCCTCGCTGGGCCCCCTGCCCTGCGGCAGCCGGGCCTGCAGGAGCCGGCGCACCGGCCCGGCCTGGGCGGCCAGCACGAGGGCGCCGGCACCGCCGACGGCTCCGGCCAGGACCGGCAGCCGCCGGAACGCGGCGTAGTGCGCGTACCCGAAGTCGGGCCCGTAGCGGTCGAGCGCCGCCGCCGACCGCCGTACGACGAGCGGGTCGATCGTCGGCAGCGGGGCCAGCCAGAGACCCGTCTCGCGGTCGAGGTGGGGAGGCCGCTCGACGGAACGGACCCGGCGTCCCTGGGGGCGTGGCTCCACCCGGCGCCGTTCGGCCCGCACCCGCCGCATCTGCGCGCCGCGGGAGACCGCGGTCAGCGCCGAGGCGAGCGTGCCTCCCGAGAGCGCTGCGTCGGCGCGCACCATCCCGCGCACCCGCAGCGGCACGCCCTCCGACAGCTGCTCGACGGTGAGCTGCGCGCCGAGGTCGTGCGGGACCGAGTCGAAGCCGCACGAGTGCACCAGGCGGGCGCCGGTGCGGACCGCCTCGTGATGGTGGAGCAGGTACATCCGGTCGACGAACTCCGGCTCACCCGTGAGGTCGACGTAGTCGGTGCCCGCGGCGGCGCAGGCGGCGACCAGCGGCTCCCCGTGCTCGAGGTAGGGCCCCACGGTGGTGGCGACCACCCGGGCCCGCCGGGCCACGGCCGCCAGCGACGCCACGTCGGTGAGGTCGGCCCTCAGCAGCGTGAGCGCGGACAGTGACGGGTCCTGCCGGGCCAGGCGGTCGCGGACCGCGGCCAGCCTCTGCTCGTCGCGGCCGGCCAGTGCCCAGCGCAGCCCCTCCGGCGCGTGGCGCGCGAGGTAGTCCGCGCACAGGCCCCCGGTGAAGCCGGTGGCCCCGAGCAGCACGACGTCCAGGTCACGGTCGGGCGCGTTGTCGGGCACGGCACTCCTCCCTCGGGCCGGCGGGGCCGACAGGGCGGCCGTCCGCGCTTCCTCCACTGTGCCAGGCGCGGGTGGAACCGGTCGTGGCTGCGGTGCGTCCGATCGGCGCCGGGACACCCCGCAGCCCGGGGCGGTCCACGATCCGGGAGGTCCACGATGAGACGAGGCGCCACCATCTTCGCGCTGGGAACCGCGGCCGCGGTCGCCGGGACGGCGGCGCTGTCCGGCGGGGCG
This sequence comes from Nocardioidaceae bacterium, assembly GCA_025927955.1. GTDB lineage: Bacteria > Actinomycetota > Actinomycetes > Propionibacteriales > Nocardioidaceae > Nocardioides_B. The sequence continues at coordinate 25,551 of JAICKK010000024.1, read as the reverse complement.
CTCGTCGGGGCCGTCGGCGGGACCGGCCGGGACGGTCAGGCGCGGGCCGCGGAGAGCACCGGCGCGGTGCTGAACGGGCGACCGTCGGCGACCGACTCGCTGCGCAGGTTCGACAGCTGCGCGCAGCTGCGCCAGTGGTACCTCCGTGCCGCGGGCCGGGTCGGCCCGTGGGGCCCCCACGGCTCGCCGGGCGTCGTGGTGCCGCCCCGTGCGCCGGTGGCCTCCGCCGTCCAGGCACAGGGCGTCACCAGCGGCGCCGACACGGCCGTCGGGACCAGCCCCACCGGCACCAACGTGCAGGAGGCCGGCGTCGACGAGTCCGACGTCGCGAAGACGAACGGGCACCTGCTGGTCCGGCTCTCCGGGCGCCGGCTGGTGGTCACCGACGTCAGCGGCGAGCGGCCCCGCGAGCTGTCGCGCACCACGCTGCCCGGGCCCCTGACCGGGGCGGAGCTGCTCCTCGACGGGGACCGGGTGACGGTCGTCGGCAGCAGCGGCGCGACCGGCATCATGCACCCCGGCATCGCCGTCCCTCCCGGGCTCGCGGAGTCCGTCCCCGCCGTACCGCTCGCCCAGGACGGGGTCGGTCCGGGGCGCGTGCTCCCGCCGGTCCGATGGGGCCCGGTCCGGACCCGGATGCTGTCGGTGGACATCTCCGACCCGTCTCATCCGCGGGTGACCAGCGACCGCGGCGTCGACGGCCAGGTGGTCTCCAGCCGGGACTACACCGACGGCACCGTCCGCGTCGTCGTCCGCAGCACCCCCATGCTGCGGTTCATGCAGCCGGGCAGGGGCATGACCCCGGACCGGGCGGCCGCGACCGACCGGCAGGTGCTCCGCGACGCGCCGGCCAGCGCGTGGGTGCCCGCGCTCGGCGAGACGGCGCACGGCCACCCGCTGCTGACCTGCGGCGACGTCCGGCACCCCCGGCTGCCCTCGGGGCTGGGAACCGTCACGGTGCTCAGCTTCGACGCCGCCACGCCGGGCACCGTCGAGGCCACGGCCGTGGCCACCGGGGGCGACCTGGTGTACTCCTCCGCGGACCGCCTCTACGTCACCACCACGCACGGCTCCACCAGCACGGTCCACGTCTTCGCGCTCGACGGCACCCACACGTCGTACCTCGGGTCGGGACGGCTCCCGGGCACGGTGCGGGACCGCTGGTCGATGAGCGAGTACGACGGGCACCTGCGCGTCGCCACGGCGGTCGGGCGCGACCCGTGGCGGCCTCGGGAGAACGCCGTCGTGGTCCTCGACGAGCGCGGGGGCCGGCTGGTGCAGACCGGCCGGGTCGACGGCATCGGCAGGGGCGAGCAGATCCAGGCGGTGCGCTGGCTGGGCGACCTGGCGGTGCTCGTGACGTTCCGGCAGACCGACCCGGTGTGGACCGTGGACCTCTCCGACGCGACCCACCCGCGGGTGCTCGGCCGGCTGGACATCCCCGGCTTCTCCGCCTACCTGCACCCGGTGGGCAACGGCCTGCTGGTGGGGCTCGGCCGTGACGCGACCGCCCGCGGCACGGACCGCGGTGCGCAGGCCGCCACGTTCGACGTCGGTGACCCCTCGTCGCCGCGCCGGGTCGCCACGCTGGCGTTCGGGCGCGACGCCGCTCTCGGTGCCGCCAGCGACCCCCGGGAGGTCACCTACCTGCCCGACGTCCGGACGCTCGTGACGCCGCTCGAGGCCTGGGCCGGCTCGGGGAGGTCGCGGTTCGTGGCGCTGCACGTGGGCACGGACGGCTCGCTGACGGCGACCGGCTCGTGGCCGACGGCGCCGGGCCCGGCGGTCGAGGTGTGGCCGGCCACCGGGAGCCAGCCGCGAGCGCTGCCGCTCGGCGGGAGCCGGGTGGCGCTCGTGGACGACCACGTCCGCATCGTCACCCTCGGCTGACCACGAGAGCCCGGGCCCCTCGGCCCGGTCGCCTATCGTGGGCCTCATGTGCCGCAACATCCGGACCCTGCACAACTTCGAGCCGCCGGCGACCTCGGACGAGGTGCACGCCGCCGCCCTGCAGTACGTCCGCAAGGTCAGCGGCGCGACCCGGCCGTCCCAGGCGAACCAGGCCGCCTTCGACCGGGCCGTGCTCGAGGTGGCCGCGACCACCCGGCGGCTGCTCGGCGAGCTGACCACCTCGGCGCCGCCGAAGGACCGGGAGGTCGAGGCCGCCAAGGCCCGGGCCAGGTCCGCGGCGCGCTACTAGGGCGTGCAGCCTGGGCCTCGTCAGGGCGCCCCGGCCACGAACGCCCAGGCGCTGTTGTTGAGGGTGTCCTCCTGCCCGGTGAACCCCTCCGCCGGCAGGTAGCGGTCCGGGCCGAAGTCCACGTCCGGGTCGTCCGCGGTCCCCCCGACGCCGTCGGGTCCCACACCGTAGAGGCCCGCGAACCCCTGGCCGCCGGCGTCCATGAGGTTGGTCGCGCGGTCCCCGTTGTCGGTGTGGAAGCTGCCGATGAGGTGGCCGACCTCGTGAGAGACGACGTTGCCCAGTGCGCGGCCCACGAAGCCGACCCGGTCGCTGCCCGACCGCAGGTAGGTGTTGAACGAGTCGGCCGGTCCGGCGGGGGCGGCCACCTCGTCGAGCAGCACGAGGGCCGACTCCTCGTGGGCGTAGTTGCCGGGGTCGACGGACTGCGAGATGCCGATCGTCGCCACCCCGGACTCGCGGATGCTGCCGCCCACCACGACACGGGACACGTCGGGCCGGCCCCAGGGGTCGGGGTCGTCGCGGCTGTCCAGGACGCGCACCTCCAGCCGAGGGTCGAGCCCCTCCTGCGTGAGCGTCTGCTGCAGGTTCTCACGGACGCCGGCGACCACGGCGTCCACCACCGCGTCCTCGTCCGCCACGCCGAGGTGCCAGCGGGGCAGGAAGGTGCGCAGCGGGGACAGGTCGCGCACCCCGCCGCCGCCGAAGATGCCGGTGTTCATCCGCTCGCCGTCGAAGTCGAGGAAGACGGTCTGGACCGTCCCGCTCGGCCGCTGCTCGCTCCCCGGCCGGTAGACCTCCAGCCGCATCCGGTAGGCACCCTGGCCCTTCTGCGCCGAGACGGCGTACCAGCCGGGCCGCTGCGCGACGTACGCGGCGGTCGGCCCCCCGCCGGGGAGCAGGCTCTGCGGCGGGTACATCGCGGACAGGTCCTGGGTGGACCCGACCATGCGGCGCCGGTCCGGGTCGGTCACCCGGACCTCCCGGGCCGCGCCGTGCAGCGTCGCCCCGAGCACGTCACCGCTGTCGAGGTGCACGCCGTACACGTCCTTGTCCACGGGGCCGGCGAAGATCCGGGCCCGGTAGCTGCCCTGGTCCCCCGTGCCGCGGCCGCTGCGGGCGAGGAACGGGTTGCGCGGGGTGGGGTTGCCCCCGGTGAACCCGGCCACCATCACGTAGTAGTAGCCGGTGTGCGAGACCGGGTAGCCCAGCGCGCTGGTGACCCCGCGCGCGTCGTCGTTGAACGCGAGCCGGTGGCCGTGCGCGCCGTAGAGCGCCAGCACGGTGTCCATGCGGCTCCCGACAGTGTCGGCGCGGACCATCTGCCCGGCGACCGCGTGCAGGCGGAAGAAGTCGAAGTCCCCGTGCCCGTCGCCGTTGCTGCCATGGGGACCGTCGCCGATCCGGCTGGCGACGCGGACCTCCCGGAGCCGCGCGCCGATGCCGGTGCGGGTGGCCTGCGGGATCGACCCCTGGTCCTCGTGCGTCCTCCTGCTCCGCGGCGTCACCGTGGCCACGGACAGCTGCCCGGCGACGTCGAGGGCCTGCACCGGCCGGCCGATGCCGAGGTCGTGCAGGGCCTCCATGGTGGGGTAGCCGTCGTTGCGCCCGATGACGCCGGCCGGCTCCGCCTCCCGGTACGACCCGGCCGCGGGCACGAGCGCGCGGGCCGACGGGGACGCCGTACGGCGGGCGTGGCGGGTGCGGCCGAGCGCCGAGAGGTGCCGGTGCCAGTACGCCCAGTCGACGGTGGCACCGCCCGGGAGGTCGGCGAGGTACGGGTTCGGTGCGGCGTAGGTGCGCCCGTGGACGCGCACGGTCGGGACCTGGCCACCGGTGGCGGGCGCGGCGAGGCTCGACCCGGCGAGGCCGACGACCCCGCTGAGGGCGAGTGCGGTGGTGAGGGCCGAGGCGCGCAGGGCGCGTAGCGGTCGGGTCATCGGGAGGCTCCCGTCTGGAGTCGTGAAGGTGCGGGCATGCAGGTCGAGGAGGCGGCCTACCGGGCGAAGTCGACGACCGAGTCGGAGTCGTCGTTCCACGCCTCGACGAGGTCGACGACGTCCGCGACCGAGTCGACCACGCGCGTCGGCCGGTACGGGAAGCGCTCGACCTGCTCGCGGCGGGTCGAGCCGGTGAGCACGAGCACCGTGCGCAGGCCGGCCTCGAGCCCGGCGACCATGTCGGTGTCCATCCGGTCCCCGACCATCACCGTGGTCTCGGAGTGCGCGTCGATCCGGTTGAGCGCCGAGCGCATCATCAGCGGGTTGGGCTTGCCCACGAAGTACGGCGCGACGCCGGTGGCCGCGGTGACGAGGGCGGCCACCGACCCGGTGGCCGGGATCGGCCCGTGCATGCTGGGCCCGGACACGTCGGGGTTGGTCGCGATGAACCGGGCACCCTTCTCGATCAGGCGGATCGCGGTGGTGATGGCCTCGAACGAGTAGGTGCGCGTCTCGCCGAGCACGACGTAGTCCGGCTCGCGCTCGGTCATCACGTAGCCGATCTCGTGCAGGGCGGTGGTCAGACCGGCCTCGCCGATCACGTAGGCGGTGCCCTCGGGCCGCTGGCCGTCCAGGAACTGCGCGGTGGCCAGGGCGCTGGTCCAGATCGCGTCCTCGGGGACGTCGATGCCGGATCGGTGCAGCCGCGCCTTGAGGTCGCGCGGGGTGAAGATCGAGTTGTTGGTCAGCAGCAGGAACGGCCGGCCGGTCGCCCTCAGCCGCCCGACGAACTCGGCGGCGCCGGGGATCGGCTCCTCCTCGTGCACGAGGACGCCGTCCATGTCGGACAGCCAGGCGCGCACGGCCCGCTTGACGGTGGGACGGCTCATGGGCGGCATGGTGTCATGCGGACCGGACGCCCTCGCGCGACCGTCTCACCGGGCCCGCGCTCCGGGACCGCGGGCGTCCGAGACCGCGGACGTCGCGATCCCGGTGGCCGCCACGGCGAACACCATCACCGTGGCGGCGGTCCCGACCCGGCCGAGATGGCCGCCGACGGGCAGCAGGGCGACGAAGACGACCAGGAGCACGGGCACCCAGCGCGGGGTGCTGCGGGCGAGCAGCAGGGCGACGGCGAGCAGGAGCACGCCGCCGTAGAAGGCGGCGACCCAGACGTCGATGAACAGCGCGAGGGTCGGGTCGTGGCCCAGCCTGCCCATCTCCGGCCTCAGCACGACGTCGTGGATCACCGCGGCGCGCACGACCAGCAGGAGCATGGCGTACCCCCAGGTGCCGATCACCCCGAGCGCGACGAACGCGATCGCGGTCAGCCCGAGCGTGCGGCAGGCCCGCCCGACCCGGGTGACGAGGGTCGGCAGGCCCAGCGTCAGGGCGTACGACGCGAGCGCGTACATCACCGCAGAGGCCTGCCAGCGCCCCTCCTCGCGCACGAGCGCGTCGAACGTCTCGCCCGCGGAGGCCCCAGGCGGCGCCGGGTCCAGCACCGTGCCGAGGACGAGGAGCATGGCCCCGATCACCAGAGCGCTCGCCGACAGAGGGACCCAGTCGCTGCGCATGGGTCGACAGTAGAGCGACGCGTCCCGCGGCGGCGCGATTTCGGCGGAACCTCGCCGCCCGCCGGCGTCGTACGCTGGGCGCGATGACCCTGACGCCCCGGCTGGCCGCGACACCCGCGGCGGCCGCCCTCGAGCTCCTGGGCGAGCGTCCCTTCGTCGCGCTGAGCGGCGCCGGGATGAGCACCGACTCGGGGATCCCCGACTACCGCGGCCCGCACGCCCCGGCGCGGATGCCGATGACCTACTCGGAGTTCGTCTCGGGGCCCGACGCGCGGCAGAGGTACTGGGCCCGCTCCCACCTGGGCTGGTCGCGGATGCGGCACGCCGTGCCCAACGCCGGCCACCACGCACTGGCCCGCATCGAGGCCGCCGGCCGGCTGCGGCTGCTGATCACCCAGAACGTCGACGGCCTGCACGAGGACGCGGGCTCCCGGACGCTGTGCGCGCTGCACGGGCGGATCGCGGACGTCCTGTGCCTGGGCTGCCACCGGGTCACCCCTCGCGACGGGCTGCAGCGGCGGTTGGCCCGGGCCAACCCGGGATGGACCGACCGGCACGCGGGGGTCGAGGTGCGCCCCGACGGTGACGTGGAGCTGACCGATACCGCCGGGTTCCTGGTGCCGGGCTGCGAGCACTGCGGCGGCGTGCTGAAGCCGGACGTGGTGTTCTTCGGGGAGAACGTGCCCAAGCCGCGGGTGGAGCGCTGCTACGCCGCGGTCGACGCCCTCGACCCGGCCCGCGAGGCGCTCCTGGTCCTCGGCTCCTCGCTGAGCGTGATGTCGGGCTTCCGGTTCGTCCGCCGCGCCGTACGGCGCCAGGTCCCGGTCGTCATCGTCAACCGCGGCCCGACCCGGGCCGACGACCTGCCGGTGCTCAAGGTCGACCACGGCACCAGCGAGCTGCTCGCGGAGCTGGCGCTGCGGCTGGGCTGCTAGCGCTGTCCGACGGGTGCCGGACCGCTGCCGGGCGGGCCCGCCGGCTCAGAGCCGGTGCACGAACAGGTGCGCGGCGAGCTCCAGGTCGATCTCGGCCGACTCCTCGCCGCTGCCGATGAGGACCCCCTCCCCGCCGGCCTCGACGGTCACCACCTTGTCCGGCAGCGCGCCCACGCGGCGCAGGGCCGCCATCACCTCCTCGTCCTTCTGCATCTCCTCGCCGATGCGGCGCACCATCACCCGGATCCCGACCGAGGACCGGGCCACGGACTGGGCGACCGTGTCGAGGGCCTCGACCCCGCTCATGAACGACGTCCCCCCGTCCTCCTCGCCGAGCTCGGCCAGTCCCGGGATGGGGTTGCCGTACGGCGACTCCGTCGGGTGGCCGAGCAGCTCGACCAGCCGGCGTTCGACGGTCTCCGACATGACGTGCTCCCACCGGCACGCCTCGGCGTGCACCTGCTCCCACTGCAGGCCGATGACGTCGACGAGCAGCCGCTCGGCCAGCCGGTGCTTGCGCATCACCCGCACGGCCAGCCGGTTGCCCTCCTCGCTGAGCTGGAGGTGCCGGTCGCCCTCCACGGTGAGCAGCCCGTCGCGCTCCATACGGGCGACCGTCTGGCTGACCGTCGGGCCGCTCTGGTGCAGCCGCTCGGCGATCCGCGCCCGCAGCGGCACGATGTCCTCCTCGACCAGCTCGTAGATGGTCCGCAGGTACATCTCGGTGGTGTCGATCAGGTCGCTCACCCCGCCATTCTGTCCCACTCCTGCCTGGCCATCGGTCCGCGACCGGCTGGCGTCCGTCCTCTCCGGACCGCAGGCGAGCCGGGAGAGGGGCCTGGCAGAGTGGGTGCCGTGAACGCAGTCATGTGGTTCCGGCGCGACCTGCGGCTGGCCGACAACCCGGCGCTGCTCGACGCCTGTGAGAGCGGCCCGGACGGCGTGCTGGCGCTGTTCGTGCTGGACCCGGCGCTCTGGGAGCCGGCCGGCGTGTCGCGGCGCTGGTACCTCTCCCGGTCCCTGGCCGCCCTCGACGCCTCGCTGCGCCGGCGCGGTGGCGCCCTCGCGGTGGTCCACGGCGACCCGGTCCGCGAGGTGGTGCGTGCCGCGCGTGCGGTGGACGCGTCGCGGGTGCACGTCGCGGCGGACTACGGTCCCTACGGCCACGGTCGTGACCTCGCCGTGGAACGAGCCCTGGCCGCGGACGGGATGGAGCTGGTGCGCACGGGGTCCCCCTATGCGGTGGCGCCCGGCCGGGTGCGCACCAGGTCGGGCGCGCCGTACCAGGTGTTCACGCCGTTCTCCCGGGCCTGGGCCGAGCACGGCTGGCGGGCGCCCGTCGATCCCCCGGAGGCCGCCCGGTGGCTCTCGCTCCCGCACACCGCGGCAGCGCCCGAGCCCCGGCTCCCCGACGGTCTGCAGCTGCCGGAGGCCGGCGAGGAGAGCGCCTTGCGACGATGGCGCTCCTACCTCGACGCAGACCTCGTCGACTACGACGCCGAGCGCGACCGACCGGACCTGGACTCCACCAGCCACATGTCCGTGCACCTGAAGTGGGGCGAGATCCATCCCCGCACCATGCTCGCCGACCTCGCCGCGCGCCCCGGCACGGGGCCCTCGGCGTACCGGCGCGAGCTGGCGTTCCGGGAGTTCTACGCCGACGTCCTGTTCCATCGGCCCGACAGCGCCCGCGGCTACCTCCGCCCGCAGCTGGCCGCGCTGGAGTACGACGAGCCCGGCGACCGGCTGCGGGCCTGGCAGGAGGGCCGCACCGGCTTCCCCCTCGTCGACGCGGGCATGCGCCAGCTGCGGGCGCGGGGCTGGATGCACAACCGCGTCCGGATGGTCGTGGCGAGCTTCCTCGTCAAGGACCTGCACATCGAGTGGCAGCACGGCGCCCGGCACTTCATGCGGTGGCTCGTCGACGGCGACCTGGCCTCGAACATGCACGGCTGGCAGTGGGTGGCCGGGTCGGGGACCGACCCCGCGCCGTACGTCCGGGTGTTCAACCCGGTCGTCCAGGGCCGCAGGTACGACCCCGACGGCACCTACGTGCGCCGCTGGGTGTCCGAGCTCGCCGGTCTCGAGGGCCGCTGCCTGCACGAGCCGTGGACGTGCCCCGAGGGGGTCCCGGACGGGTACCCGGACCCGGTCGTCGACCACAGGTCCGAGCGTGCGGAGGCGCTGGCGCGCTACGAGAGGGTGTCCGGGTGAGTGGCGACCTGTTCCTGCCCGCCCGGTTCAACGGGCCCGCAGCCTCGGCCAACGGCGGGTTCGCCTGCGGTGCCCTCGCCGAGCGGGTCGCCGAGGGGTCCGCGGGGGTCGCCGTCGAGGTCACCCTGCGCCGGCCGCCGCCGCTGGACACCCCCCTGTCGGCGAGCATCGTCGACGGGCTGACGCTGCTGCGCCACGGCGACGCGACGGTGGCCGAGGCGCGGGTCGTGGAGGAGGATCTCGAGGCCGTCGAGGAGGTGTCCCCCGACCAGGCGGCCCGGGCGATGCTCGACTACCCCGGCCTGCACGCCCACCCGTTCCCGACGTGCTTCGCGTGCGGGCCGGACCGGGTTGAGGGCGACGGGCTGCGGATCTTCCCGGGGCCGGTCGGCGGCGTCCGCTCGCACGTCGCGTCGGTGTGGGTGCCGCAGGACGGCCACGCCGAGTCCGGCGACCTGGTCGACGGCGTCCACCGGTGCGGGGTCGCCACCACCTGGGCGGCTCTGGACTGCGTGGGCGGCTGGTCCGAGCAGATCGAGGGCCGGCCCTACGTGCTCGGCCGGATGACCGCCCGCATCGACGTGCTGCCCGTCGTCGGCGAGCCGCACGTCGTCGTCGGCCGCCACCTGGGCCGGGAGGGCCGCCGCTCCTTCACGGCGAGCACCCTCTACGACGCCGACGGCCGGATCGTCGGCTGCGCCCGGCACACCTGGGTGGCGGTCGACCCCTCCCTGTTCGGCTGAGAGGTATCAGGGGCACGCCGGCCGGCTCCTCCAGCAGGCAGACGGCGACGTCGACCGTGGCCGTCCCGGTCGGCGACGACACGTCGCCGGGCAGCCCCACGCCGAGGCACCACGGGAGCCCACATGTCGGTCCTGCTCGCACCCCTCCCCCGGGCGGCCACCGCGCTCGTCGAGGCGCCGTCCGCCCCCACGCCGTACCTCGACCTGGACGTCGCGGCGGCGACGACCCGCTTCCGCCGGCTGGCGGCCGCCCTGCCGGGCACCGGGGTGCACTACGCCGTGAAGGCGAACCCCGACCCGTCGCTGCTCGCCACGCTCGCGGCCGCGGGGTGCCGCTTCGACGTCGCCAGCCCGGTCGAGGCGCTCGCGGCGCTCGACGCCGGCGCCGCCCCCAGCGACCTGGTCTACTCCAACCCGGTCAAGCGACGCGAGGACGTCGGCTTCGCCGCCCGGCTGGGCGTGCGGCTGTTCGTCGTCGACTCCGCCGACGAGACCCGCAAGGTCGCCGCCGCCGCCCCGGGCACGTCGGTGCTGTGCCGGATCGCCACCAGCGGCGAGGGCTCGGACTGGGCGCTGTCGCGCAAGTACGGCTGCTCGCCCGACCAGGCCGTCACCCTGCTGCGGACCGCGGCGCTCGCGGGTCTGGACCCGGCCGGCGTCTGCTTCCACGTCGGGTCACAGCAGCGCGACCCGCAGGCGTGGGCGGCGCCGGTCGAGGCCGCCGCCCGGGTGTTCCAGGCGCTGCACGCCGACGGGCTCGACCCGTGGCTGCTCGACCTCGGTGGCGGGTTCCCGGCCCACCTCGAGGACGGCGCACCGCCACTGGCCGCGTACGGCGCGGGCATCGAGCGGGCGCTGCGCCGGGCCTTCGGCGCCCACCGGCCGCGGACGATCGTCGAGCCCGGTCGCGCCATCGTCGCCGACGCCGGGACGCTGGTGTCGACGGTGATCGCGGTGGTGGAGCGGCGCGGCACCCGGTGGGTCTACCTCGACGCGGGCGTGTTCAGCGGGCTCGTCGAGACCCTCGACGAGGCGATCCGCTACCGCGTCCGCACCAGCGCCGACGGCGGCCCCGTGGGTCCGTGCGTGCTCGCCGGGCCCACCTGCGACAGCGCGGACGTGCTCTACGAGCGCGTTCCGGTGCGCCTGCCGCTGTCCCTCGCGGAGGGCGACACGGTCCGGCTGATGTCCGCGGGGGCCTACACGACCTGCTACTCCACCGTGGGTTTCAACGGGTTCCCACCGCTGCGTACCCGGCTGGTCTGATGCGCCGCGCGGGTCGGCCTCGGCTGCCTCCCGCCGCGACCCGGCTGCTGGTGAGTCACGCTGCGGCCGCCGTCGGCATGTCGATGCCGTGGCCGCTGCTGCTCGTCTGGGTGTGGGACCGCTCGGCCGGCACCGCGCACGGGGAGCTGCTGCTCGGCCTCGCGGGCGGCGCCCGGATGCTGCCCTACGTGCTGCTGTCCTGGGCGACGGGCCGGCTGGCCGACCGGTTCCGCCGAGACCGGCTGCTGCGCACGACCCTGCTCGCCCGTCTGGTGCTGCTGCTCCTGCTCGCTACCGCGGTGGCACACCAGCACGTGCTCGCCGCCGTCGCGTGCGCGACGCTGGCGGTCGCCGCCGGGACCCCGGCCTACCCGGCGCTCGCGGCGGCGATGCCAGCAGTGGCGGGACCGGCGTGCCGCCGTGCGACCGACCTTCTGGTCACCGTCGAGGTCGCCTCGTTCACGGCCGGGCCGGCGCTCGGCGGGCTGCTGCTCGCGGGGCCGGCCCGACCCTTCGTGGGCGTGCTGGCCGTCGGCCTGACCGGTCTCGCGCTGGTGGCGGTGCGGGGCATCGTCCTGACCCGTCCGGAGTCCGGCGCGCGGTCGTGCCTGGACCGAGGGAGCGAGGGGCCGGAGGAGCGCAGCGGAGGAGGCGCCGAGCGGCCGAGGGAAGGCACGACCGCCCAGCGCGCCGGACACGCGCGAGCGCAGCGAGCGCCAACAGCAGAGCGCGCCGGACACGCGCGAGCGCAGCGAGCGCCAACAGCAGAGCGCGCCGGACACGCGCGAGCGCAGCGAGCGCAGACAGCGGAGTCCATCGCGGTGGCGGCTGCCGTCAACGCCGTGGTCGCCGCGACCACCCTGACGCTGCTGCCGGTCGTGGAGCGGACCTGGCACGGGGACGGCACCGGTTATGGGGTGGCCACGGCCGCGCTCGGCCTCGGAGGGCTCGGCGCTCCGCTGCTGTGGTGGCTCGGGCAGGCCGCGGGGACCCGCTGGCGTCGGGCCATGCTCGCCAGCGGCCTCGCGGTCGGTCTCCTCGGCCTCGTGCCGGCGTTGGCCTGGGCCCTGCCCGTCCTGCTGGTCCTGGGTGCTGCCTCGGTGCAGGTGGAGGGTGCCGTCACCGAGACCCTCCAGGACGCCGTGCCCGACGAGCGGCGCGCCGGCGTTCTCGGGCTGGCCGACAGCGTGATGGTCGGGGCGGCGATGCTCGCCTCCCTGCTCACGCCGTGGCTCGTCGGCCTGCTGGGCCCGGGCGCCCTCCTGCTGGCGATGGCCACCGGCTGCACGGTGGTCGCGGGTCGCCCCCGACGGTCGCCTCAGCGCGAGCCGGAGGTCTCCTTCACCCGCGGCTCGCGGCCGCCGGCGGCGGCGGCCTGAACGCCCGGGACGGGTGCAGGCGCCGGGTCCGCCTCGTCCGCGCGCTCGATCGTGGTGCGCAGCGGCACCTCCCGGATGAAGAGCACGGCGACCAGCGCGATGACCGCGAACGGGGCGGCGACCAGGAAGATCCGCCCGGTGGCGTCCCCGAACGCGGACTCGAAGACCGCACGCACCGGGGCGGGCAGCGTGGACAGCCTGGGCACGGCGCCGTCGTCCTGGCCGCTGGCGGCGGGGTCGATGCCGAGCCGCGTCAGGCCCGCGATCACGTGGACGCTGACCTGGTGGCTGAGCACCGCGCCCAGCGCGGACACGCCGATCGAGCCACCCATCGAGCGGAAGAACGCGACGACCGAGCTCGCCGCGCCCATGTCCTTCTGCGCTGTGTTGTTCTGGACGGCGAGCACGAGGTTCTGCATCGTGGCGCCGAGCCCGAGACCCAGCACCGCCATGAAGACGCCCACGCGCACGAGGCTGGTCGACGCGTCGATGGTGCCGAGCAGGAAGAGCCCCGCGATCACCAGGACCATGCCGCCGACGAGGTAGCGCTTCCAGCGTCCGGTCCTGGTGATGATCCGCCCGGTGCCGATGCTGGAGACGAGGAGGCCCCCCACCATGCACACCGACATGAGGCCCGCTCGGGTGGGGCTCATGCCGTGCGCGAGCTGGAAGTACTGCGAGAGGTAGACCGTCGAGCCGAACATCGCGACCCCGATGAGCACCGAGGCGAACGTGGCCAGGCTCGTGGTGCGGTCGCGGAACAGCCGCAGCGGGATGATCGGCTCGGCGGCGCGGACCTCCACGACGCCGGCCGCGACCAGCAGCAGGACGCCCAGCCCGACGAGCCAGCCCGTCGTCACCGACGCCCAGCCGAAGCTGTTGCCGGCCAGGGAGACCCAGACCAGGAGGGTGGACACGCCCGCCGCGATCAGCACGGCTCCCAGGTAGTCGATCCGCACGTCGCGCCGGACCGTCTTGACGTGCAGCGTCTTCTGCAGCACCGCGAACGCCAGGACCGCGATCGGCAGCCCGACGAAGAAGCACCAGCGCCACCCCAGCCCCGGCGTGTCCACGATGACGCCGCCGATCAGCGGCCCGCTCACCGTGGCGAGGGCGAAGACCGCGCCGATGTAGCCGGAGTAGCGGCCCCGCTCGCGCGGGGAGACGATCGAGGCGATCACGACCTGCACGAGCGCGGTCAGGCCGCCGACACCGATGCCCTGTACGGCGCGAGCGGCGATCAGCGAGCCCATGTTGGGCGCGAACCCGGCCGCGGCCGAGCCCACCGAGAACACCACCAGCGCGGTCTGCACGAGCATCTTCTTGCTGAACAGGTCCGCGAGCTTGCCCCAGACCGGCGTCGAGGCGGTCATGGTCAGCAGCGTGGCGACGACCACCCAGGTGTACCCGGACTCGCTGCCGTGCAGGTCCGCGACGATCCGGGGCAGGGCGTTGGAGACCACCGTCGAGGAGATCATCGCGACGAACAGTCCCAACAGCAGGCCGGAGAGCGCCTCAAGCACCTCGCGGTGCGTCATCTGACCGGTCCCGTCCGGCGCCTGGTGGCCGTCGGTGGGCCTCGGGCTGCGGGTGGACGTGCGGGCGGCCTTGCGGTCGGCGCGCCGGGCGGCGTGCCTGCCCGGCTTCGGTCGGCCGGCTCGCGCCGTCGGCGCGGTGCGCGTTGCCTGTGCAGTGTTCGTCATGTCCTCGAGAGGTCTCTGTGCGGTGCGGGCGGATCCCGGCTGCGACAGCGTAGCAAATGATTGCGTGCTGCAACCATGTTCCCACACGTGAGGTGGCCCACCCGTCTGCTGCTAGGGACGCGGACGGCGCCCGTCGTACCGGAGGAACCGACCCTGGAGGCCGACCGACGTGAGGACGCCGGCCACGCAGGCGAGGCCGCCGACCACGAGCGCGAACCGCTCCCCCGTGCCGCTGGCCAGCGAGCCCAGCAGGAAGTCGCCCGCGCGCGGACCACCGGCGACCACGACGATGAACACGCCCTGGAGCCGGCCACGCATCTCGTCGGGGGCCGCGACCTGCAGGATCGTCGAGCGGAACGCGGCGCTGACCATGTCGGCCATCCCCGACATCGCCAGGCACACCACGGCGAGCCACAGCGCGGTGCCGACACCGGCGCCGGCGACCGCGAGCCCGTAGCAGCCGACCGCGACGGCGATGGCCAGCCCCTGCCGGCGCACCCGCCCGACCCAGCCGGAGACCAGGAACGCCAGGACCGCCCCGGCGGCCGGGGCGGCCTGCAGCACGCCCACGACCCGGGCGCCGCCGCCGTACACCTGGTAGGCGAGGGCGGGGAACAGCGCGCGCGGCTGCGCCAGCACCATGGCGCACAGGTCGAGGACGAACGTCATCCGCAGGTTCGGCGCGCGGCGCAGGAAGCGCAGCCCGTCGACCACCGAGCGCAGGCCCGCGCGGGGGTTCTGGTGCTGCGGCGGCATCCGGGGCAGCCGCAGGAGCGCGTAGTAGGCGGCCGAGAACGTGACCACGTCGACCGCGTACGCCGCGCCGAAGCCGCGCCAGGCGACCGCGAGGGCCCCGAGCATCGGCCCCAGCGTGAGACCCAGGTTGGAGGAGGCCATGTTCAGCGCCGATGCGGACGCGATGAGCTCGGTGTCGAGCAGCCGCGGCACCATCGCGTTGCGGGCGGGGTTGTTGACGGCGTAGAACCCGGACTGCACCGCGATGCACACGTAGAGCACCCACACCGCGCGGTTCCCCGCGATCGCCTGCGCGGCCAGGCCCAGGGAGACCGCCCACAGCCCCGCGCTCGCCACCAGCGCCAGGGTCCGCCGGTCCACGGCGTCGGCGACCGCCCCGCCGTACAGACCCAGCACCACCAGCGGGACCAGCGCGGCGACGCCGACCAGGCCGACGTAGAAGGAGGACCCGGTCAGCGCGTACACCTGGATCGCGACCGCCACGTTGGTCATCTGCTGCCCGAGCTGCGCGACGGTGTTGCCGAGGAACAGCCGCCGGTACGGCGCGGAGGCCTGCAGCGGCCGCACGTCGGTGAGCACGGATCGCCACCAGGGGGTCCGGGACGGGGCCCGCGACGGCGCCCGCGACGACCCCCCTGGCGACCTTTGCACCGGACAACTGTCGCAGGGGCGAAAAGACCTTGTCCGCGTCGGGCCGGGGACGTACCTTGTTCGCACACGGGAAAGGAGGTGGTCCGACAAGTGCATGCTTTACGGATTCGTGAGGTGGCTGCTCGCTAGCAGCGCACCGGCCAGCCCCGCTGCTCGCAGTGCGCGCTGGTAGTACCAGGCAGTCACCCGGCCCGTGGGCGCTCCGGACTCATCCGACCGGAGAGCGGTCTCGCACCGCACCGCCCACGGGCCGTTTCCCTGTTCGCCCGGTGCTCGCGAGTCGGCGCGTCTGCACGTCTCGGCCCCGGGTCCTAGCGTGTCGCAGGTGCTCCGAGCAGCAGTTCCGGAGTCGTGCGTGCCCACCGGCCCGTGAGTCGCCGATGTCGTCCACGTGGACGACAACGGCGGCAGATTCGTCGCTTTGGCAGCGGTTGTCGTCCAGGTGGACGACAACGGAGACGACCCGGGAAGGCCGCCCCTTGTACGTCGGGGGGGCCGCCCGACTCGACGACACCGACCAGGACCGGTGCAGATGTGCCGGGTCGCCGTACCCGAGGGAGCACACGCGCCGACTCGGCGAGCGGGAGAGGTGCGCGCACGACGGCTCGCCGTACCCGAGACGTGCAGATGCGCCGGGTCGCCGTACCCGAGCAGAGCACACGCGCCGACTCGACGCGATCAGGCGAGCACGGACGCGTCCACCGCGGCGTCGGTCGCGGCGGCGGCGAACTGGGCGTTGTAGAGCGCGGCGTACGCTCCGCCGGCGGTGAGCAGCTGGTCGTGGGTGCCCTGCTCGACGATCGACCCGTGCTCCATCACCAGGATCAGGTCCGCGTCGCGGATCGTCGAGAGCCGGTGCGCGATCACGAAGCTGGTGCGGTCCGAGCGCAGGGCCGCCATCGCGTGCTGGACGAGCAGCTCGGTGCGGGTGTCGACCGAGCTGGTGGCCTCGTCGAGGATCAGCAGGGCCGGGTCGGCGAGGAACGCCCGGGCGATCGTGACGAGCTGCCGCTCCCCCGCGCTGATGCTGCTGCCCTCCTCGTCGACGACCGTGTCGTAGCCGTCGGGGAGGTTGTGCACGAACCGGTCCACGAACGTGGCCCGGGCCGCCTCGAGGATGTCCTCCTCGCTGGCATCGGGTCGGCCGTAGGCGATGTTGTCGCGGATCGTGCCCTCGAACAGCCAGGTGTCCTGCAGCACCATTCCGGTCCGCCCGCGGAGGTCCGCGCGGCGCATCTCGGCGATGTCGACACCGTCGAGCGTGATCCGGCCGCCGTGGACGTCGTAGAAGCGCATCACCAGGTTCACCAGCGTGGTCTTGCCCGCGCCGGTAGGGCCGACGATCGCGACCGTCTGCCCGGGCCGCGCCACCAGCGAGAGGTCCTCGATGAGCGGCTCGTCCGGCTCGTAGCGGAACGACACGTGCTTGAAGACCACCTCGCCGCGGCCGCCCACGGCGAGCGGCGTGGCCCGCTCGACCGGCTCCTCCTCCGCGTCGAGCAGCTCGAAGACCCGCTCGGCGGAGGCGACTCCGGACTGCAGCAGGTTTGTCATCGACGCGACCTGGGTCAGCGGCTGGGTGAACTGCCGTGAGTACTGGATGAACGCCTGCACGTCACCGAGCGACATCGTGCCGCTGGCCACGCGGAGGCCACCGAGCACCGCGATCACCACGTAGTTGAGGTTCCCGATGAACATCATCGTCGGCATGATGAGCCCGGACACGAACTGGGCACCGAACGAGGACCTGAACAGCTCGTCGTTCTCGGCGGCGAAGACCTCCTCCACCTCGCGCTGCCGGCCGAAGACCTTCACCAGCGCGTGTCCGGTGAACGCCTCCTCGATGTGCGCGTTGAGCCTGCCGGTACGACGCCACTGGTTGATGAACATGCCCTGCGAGCGCTTCATGATCAGCCCGGAGACGACCATCGTGACCGGCACCGTCACCAGCGCGACCAGGGCGAGCACGGGCGAGATCAGGAACATCATGGAGAGCACGCCGACGACCGTGAGCACCGCGAACAGCAGCTGGCTCATCGTCTGCTGCAGGGTCTGGCTGATGTTGTCGATGTCGTTGGTGACCCGGCTGAGCAGCTCGCCGCGTGGCTGCCGGTCGAAGTAGCTCAGCGGCAGCCGGTTGACCTTCTCCTCGACGTCCGCGCGCATCCGGCGCACGGTGCTCTGCGTGACGTCGTTGAGCAGGTAGCCCTGCAGCCACGAGAGCACGGCGGAGCCGACGTACACGGCGAGCACGAGCAGCAGAACCGCGCCGACCGCGCTGAAGTCGACGCCGCGGCCCGGCACCACATGGTCCATGCTCGCGAGCATGTCGGCGATCCGGCCCTGGCCCTGCGCCCTCAGACCCGCGACGGCCTGCTGCTTGGTCACGTCGGCCGGGATCCGCCTGCCGAACACGCCCGCGAAGATGAGGTCGGTCGCGTGGCCGAGGATCCTCGGTCCGACGGAGGCCAGCGCCACGCTGGCCGCTGCGAGCGCGACCGTCGTGAGCGCCTTCGCACGGTCGGGGCGCATCCTGCCCACCAGCCGCCTCGCGGACGGCCCGAAGTTCATCGACTTCTGCCCGACCATGCCTCCGCCGAACCGTCCGTGGCCGGCCTGGACCCGCTCGGTCTCCTTCAGCGTCGACGAGCGCTGGCCGGGCGTGACCTTCGGCGCCTGCCCGGAGCCCGTGGGTGGAGGCGGTTGCGCGCTCATGCGGGGTCCCCTCGGCGTTGTTCGGCGGCGGAGCGGAGCGGGGGAGCCGAAGAACGGCGTGGGGTGTTCATGCGGGGTCCCCTCGGCGTTGTTCGGCGGCGAGCGGAACAGGGCGGAGCGGGGGAGCCGAAGAACGGCGTGGGGTGCTCATGCGGGGTCCCCTCGGCGTTGTTCGGCGGCGAGCGGAGCAGGGCGGAGCGGGGGGAGCCGAAGAACGGCGTGGGGTGCTCATGCGACCGCCTCCTCCGCACTCAGCTGCGACTCGACGATCTCCTGGTAGGTGCCGCAGGTCTCGAGCAGCTCCTCGTGCCGGCCGCGGCCCACGACCTGCCCGTCCTCGAGCACGAGGATCTGGTCGGCGCCGGTGATCGTGGAGACGCGCTGCGCGACGATCACCACGGTCGCCTCGGTGGTCACCGGCCGCAGCGCGGCCCGCAGCCGCGCGTCGGTGGCCAGGTCGAGCGCGGAGAACGAGTCGTCGAACAGGTAGATCTCCGGCCGCCGGATCAGGGCCCGCGCGATGGCGAGGCGCTGGCGCTGCCCGCCGGACACGTTCGTGCCTCCCTGCGACACGGGGCTCTCCAGCCTCTCCGGCATGGCCTCGACGAAGTCGCGTGCCTGCGCGATCTCGAGCGCCTCCCACAGCTCCTCGTCGGTGGCGTGCGGGTTGCCGTAGCGCAGGTTGCTGGCCACGGTCCCGGAGAACAGGTAGCCCTTCTGCGGGACCAGCCCGATGCGGCGCCACAGCAGCTCCGGGTCCAGACGCCGTACGTCGACCCCGTCGACGAGGACCTCGCCGGCGGTGACGTCGAACAGCCGGGGCACCAGGTTGAGCAGCGTGGTCTTGCCGGCGCCGGTGGAGCCGATGATCGCCGTGGTCTCCCCGGGCCGGGCCGTAAACGCGATGTCGCGCAGCACCGGCTCGTCGGCTCCGGGGTAGCTGAAGGACACCTCGCGCAGGGCGAGCTCGCCGCGCAGCGACACGTCCGTGACCGGGTCCTCGGGCGGCACGACCGACGACCTGGTGTCGAGCACCTCGACGATGCGGTCGGCGCACACCGCGGCGCGCGGCACCATCACGAGCATGAAGGTGCCCATCATCACCGACATCAGGATCTGCATGAGATAGGTGAGGAAGGCGGTCAGCGACCCGACCTGCATGGTGCCGTCGTTCACCCGGTGCCCGCCGAACCAGAGCACCGCGACGCTGGACACGTTGAGCACCAGCAGCACGGTGGGGAACATCGTGGCCATCCATCGCCCGACCCGGATGGCCACGTCGGTCAGGTCGCGGTTCGCCTTGCCGAACCGCTCGGTCTCGTACGGCTCGCGCACGAACGCCCGCACCACGCGGATGCCGGTGATCTGCTCGCGCAGGATGCGGTTGACGGAGTCGATGCGGCCCTGCATGAGCCGGAAGCCGGGCACCATGCGGGAGATGATCAGGGCGAGGCACACGACGAGCACCGGGACGCACACCGCGAGCAGCCAGGACAGGCCGATGTCCTGGCGCATGGCCATGATCACGCCACCGACCATCATGATCGGCGCGGTGACCATCAGCGTGGCGCTCATCAGCACCAGCATCTGCACCTGCTGCACGTCGTTGGTGTTGCGGGTGATCAGCGACGGGGCCCCGAAGCGGTACACCTCTCGGCTCGAGAACGAGCCGACCCGGTGGAAGATCGCGGCCCGCAGGTCGCGGCCGACCGACATCGCCGTGCGTGCACCGAAGAACACCGCCGAGACGCTGCAGGCGATCTGCACCAGGGACACGCCGAGCATGACGCCCCCGATGCGGACGATGTAGCCGGTGTCTCCCCTGACCACGCCGTTGTCGATGATGTCCGCGTTGAGGGTGGGCAGGTACAGCGCCGCCATCGTGCCGACGAACTGGAACACCACGACCAGGGCGATCGGCCCGCGGTAGGGCCGCAGGTGGTCCCGGAGAAGCCGCAGCAGCATGTCAGTCCTC
This sequence comes from Nocardioidaceae bacterium, assembly GCA_025927955.1. Classification (GTDB taxonomy): domain Bacteria; phylum Actinomycetota; class Actinomycetes; order Propionibacteriales; family Nocardioidaceae; genus Nocardioides_B. Next base: position 5,497 of record JAICKK010000024.1, on the reverse strand, counting down.
CTCCCGCCGTCCGGTCTCCCGACGGCGGATGCCGTCGAGCAGGACGTCGGTGATCTCTTCGCAGGTCAGCGGCTGGTCGTGGAACGCGCCGGGGTGCCGGGAGCCGAGCACCAGCGTGCGCAGCAGCCGCGCGGCCGTGCCCGGGTCCACGGTGAGCTCGTCGCGGTGCGGCTCGAACACCTCGGTGAGCAGGCGTTGCAGCGCCCGAGCGGACTCCAGCACGAGCTCGGGCGGCCGGTGGACCCCCTGGTGGTCGGGCAGGCTGGGCCCGAGCCGGCGCAGCGCGAACATCACCGCCATCACCCGGTCGGTCCGGGCGTTCATCCGCTCGGCGGTCAGTCGCACCTTCTCCCTCAGCGTGGCGACGCCGTCGAGGGCCGCCAGCAGGTCGGACCCGCTGCGGTCGGGGTTCATGGTCTCCTCGGCGGCGGCCATCAGCAGCGCGGCCTTGTCGGGAAAGACCCGGAAGATGGTGCCCTCGGCGATGCCCGCCGCCTCCGCGACCTGCCGGGTGGTCACGTCGGGACCGTGCTCGAGCAGCAACGGCACGACCACGTCGACGATGGCCCGGCGACGGTCGTCGGGTGCCATCGGCGCGGCCCGGCCGGTGCGGGTGCGTCCCATAGGGCGAATACTAAGTGAGTGAGCGCTCACTCACAAGCGGTTTTACCGGCTGCTCCCCGCCGCCCGGCCCAGGCCGGCGTCCCGGGCCACGATGATGGCCTCGGCGCGGTAGCTCACGCGCAGCTTGGCGTAGATGCTCGAGACCAGGTTGCGCACCGACTTGTCCGAGAGGTAGACCGAGGCCGCGATCTCGGCGTTCGACCGGCCCGACGCCAGCAGGTCCAGCACGCCCCGCTCGCGATCGGTGAGCTCGGGGAACGGGGCCGCCTTCGGCGCCTCCCGCCCGGTGAGCACGTCCACGACCGCGGCGCGCACCTCGGAGCCGAACACCATGCCTCCGCTCGCGGCGGTCCGGATGGCGTGCTGGACCTCGTCGGCACCGGCCCCCTTGAGCAGGTAGCCGCAGGCGCCCGCCCGCAGCGCTCCCCTGATGGTCTCCAGGTCCTCGTTCATGGTGAGCATCAGCACCCGCGCACCGGCATGCTCGGCCACGATGCGCCGGGTGGCCTCCACCCCGGACAGGTTCGGCATCGACACGTCCATGACGACCACGTCGGGTACGTCGGGCGCCAGCTCACGGACCGCCGCCAGCGCCTCGAGCCCGTCGCCGGCGGTGCCCACGACCGCGATCCCCGGCAGGGCGCCGAGCAGCGCCTCGAGCCCGTCGCGGACGATCTTGTGGTCGTCGACGACGAGGACGCGCAGGTCGTCGGGGGGCGAAACGCTCATCCGCGGCTCCGCAGCGGCAGCCTCGCCCGCACCCGGGTCCCGGACCCCGGACACGTGATCTCCGTGGTCCCGCCGAGCTCGGCGGCCCGTTCGCGCAGCGAGCACAGGCCGATGCCGCTGACGGCGTCCGCGGCGATGCCGCACCCGTCGTCGGCGACCTCGATGCGCAGCTCGTCGTGGTGGACCGCCAGCTCGACCCGGCAGGTCGACGCCCCCGCGTGCCGCACCGTGTTGGTCATCGCCTCGCCGATGATCCGGTAGGCCGCCACCTCCACCGCCGCCGGCAGCAGACCCACCCCCTCGGCCCGCACCTCGACGGTGAGCCCACCGGCACACGCCGCCTCGGCCTGCTCGCGCAGGGCACCGACCAGACCGAGGTCGTCGAGGGCGGGCGGGCGCAGGTCGTGGACCAGACGGCGTACGTCGGAGATCACCCGCTGCACGTCGTCGCGGACCAGGACGAGCGCCTCGCCGGCCGCGGCGGTCGTCGCCTGCCGTGCCAGCTGCATCCTGGCCGCCTCGACCCGGAACACCACTGCGCTCAGCGCCGGACCCAGGCCGTCGTGCAGGTCGCGTCGGATCCGGCGGCGCTCCTCCTCCCGGGCCAGCACGAGGTTCTCCCGCGTCTCCTGGAGCTCCTCGGCCAGCCGGCCGGTGCGGGCCGCGGTGGCCGCCTGGCGTACCAGGTCACCGAGCAGCTGCTCGTCGCGGCTGGACAGGTGCGCGCGCACGCCGGAGGCCGGCAGCACCAGCCGGCCGACCACCTCGTCGCGGTAGGAGATGGGCAGGCTGCGGGTCCGCTCGGGGCGTCGGCCGTGGGTCACCACCAGCCGCTCGTTCCCGGGGCGGTCCACCTCCACGCCGACGAAGGGCACCGCGAACCCGGCGGCCACCGCCGAGGCCACCGCGGCGAGCTGGTCGTCGGGGCCGGTGGCCCGCTCTAGCCGCGACGCGAGCCCGGCCACCAGGTCGTAGCGGTCCTCGCGCTGCCCGAGGACCAGCCGGCGGGCGAGGCGGCGGAACCACTCGCGCAGGGGGCCGTACCCCAGGGCGGACGCCAGCAGCACCACCACGACCACCTGACGCTGCTCGACCGCGTCGCCGAGTGCCGCTCCGAGGGCCGCCACGGCCAGCAGGTCGAGTCCCACCACGACCGCACCCAGCGCCCCGTAGACGAGGGTCGAGGTGAGCAGCGCGTCGACGGGGACCAGCCGTGGCCGGACCAGGCCGACGGTCACGGCCGCCGCGGGCACCACCACGACGGCGCTGAACACCAGGTCGCTGAGGCGGCTCGACCCGAGGGCCGTGGCGACCGCCACCACGACCAGCTCGGCCAGCAGCCCCCACAGCAGCCACCTCATCCGGTGCTGGTCGTCGCCCCGCGCACCGCGGTAGCGCACCGCCACGGTCGCGACGGGGACCACGACCGAGAGCGCCGCCGCCACGGCGAGGACGCGCACGAGCGCCGACATCACGCCGGGGTCGACGCCCAGCTGCGTCGGGTTCAGGTCCAGCCCCGCGGGCAGCGCCGACGCTCCGGGGACCTCGCGCGGCGGGCCGAGCACCACCGCCGTCGCGGCCAGGCACATCAGCGCCAGGGCGACGCGACCGGCGCGCCCCCCACGACCCGGCAGCATCCTGCCCGTCGGGTAGAGCAGGAACAGCAGCGCCACCCCGACCGGCAGGAAGGCCCCGACCCGGTCCACGAACCAGAACGCGGCCTGGGCGCCCGGCAGCAGGTCGTCGCGCCGCACGCCGTACCGGGTCCACGACTGCGCCAGGCCGTCGAGCGCCCAGAAGGCGCCGAAGCCGGCCATCGCCCACCCGACGCGGTCCCGGACGTCGTGCCGCAGCACCACCGCCGCGCAGCCGGTCAGGGCCAGAGCCTCCGGCAGCGCCCACCAGCCCGGCTCCGGCGCCAGCAGCCGCGCTCCCGGCGTGCCGTCAGGCGTGCGTACGTCGACCAGCAGCGTCGACACGGACGCGGCGATGCCGAGGACGACCACCGCCCACACGAGGGTCCCGCCGAACCGCGGCACGGCGGAGGGCTGGGCGGTCACGGCCGGGGACACGTCGGGGTGCACGCGACGATGATGCCGCGAGGCCGGCCCGTTCGTGGCCGGCCTCGCAACTTCGGCCGGGATCACCGACGGTGCGCCCGGTCCCCGACCAGGAACCCGGTCGCGGTGGCCAGCAGCCACAGCGGCCCGACCAACCCCGCCAGGTACTCCAGCGGGGACACCCCGGCGACCAGGGTCACGCCTCCGAGCAGCAGGCCCACCACACCGACCCACCTCGCCACCGCACGGTGGCGGGCCGCAGCGGCGAGGGCGATGCCGGCCAGCCCCATCCCGGTCCACAGGTACGGGATGGTGCCGACCCAGTGGCCGTACATCGAGACGTTCTCCGCGACGACCTGCCCCTTGCCGGGCAGGCCGGAGCCGAACTCGGTGTCCAGTCCGGAGCCGAGCACCAGGACGACAGAGGTGACCACGACGCCCACCGCCGCGACGACGGGGAGCAGGCTGTCGGCCGGCAGCGCCGCACGCAGGCGCCGGTGCAGCCCGGCGGCGAACGGGACCAGCAACATGGCGCTCGCGGCGGTGAGCACGTGGAAGACGCTGGACGCGGTCCGCTGCGCCGCCATGGCGTCGAGGACCTTCTCGGCGTTGCCCGACACGGCCGGGTCGTAGACGGCGTTCATGCCCATGGTGGCGACGATGCCGGCCACGCCGGTGGCCGCGGCGCCCACGCCGCTGAGCGCCCACAGGCGCCCCGGCGACGAGGGCCGGGTCTCGGGACGGGCGTCGGGCACGTCGTCGCGGACGAGGGTGCGGGTGGCGGTGGTGGCGGCGGTGGTGGTAGTGGCGGTCATGGTCTGGCTCCTTCGTGTTGTCGACCTGTGACCAGACCTTGCCGGGCCGGTTGTCCCGGGCACCAGGGACAGCACGGCACACCACCGCCGGCCCGTCCCGGGCGCGCGCAGCCGGACGACCCTCGGGAGCCCTACGGCGCCAGCCGCTCCACCCGCCACCCGCCACCCTCACGCCGGTAGACCAGCCGGTCGTGCATCCGGCCCCGGCGCCCCTGCCAGAACTCGACGACCTCCGGCGCCACCCGGATCCCGCCCCAGAACGGCGGCAGCGGTACGGCGTCCGCGGCCGCGAACCGGGACAGCACCCCGCCGTACCGTTCGTCGAGCGCGGACCGTGAGGCGACCACCTGCGACTGCGGGGAGGCCCAGGCGCCGAGCTGGGACTCGCGGGGCCGCTGGGCGAAGTACGCCTCGCTCTCGGCCTGGGAGACCCGCGAGGCGCGACCCTCGACGCGCACCTGCCGCTGCAGGTCCTGCCACGGGAACAGCAGGCTGACCCACGGGTTGGCGTCGATCTCGCCGCCCTTGCGCGAGGACAGGTTGGTGTAGAACACGAAGCCGCGCTCGTCGACGCCCTTGAGCAGGACCATCCGCGCGGACGGCCGGCCGTCGGAGGTCGCGGTGGCGACCACCATCGCGTTGGGCTCGTGCAGGCCGGCGTCGACGGTGTCGGCCAGCCAGCGGCGGAACATCGAGACCGGGTCGGCGTCGAGGTCCGGCAGGTCGAGCCCACGGTCGCCGTACTCGCGACGCAGCCGGGCCAGATCCGGGGCGGGAGGCTCGCTCACCCGCGCCAACCTACCGCCAGGCTCGGCCCCCCGCCGGGCGAGGCCACCTCGACCAGCGCGTGCTCGGGACCGCATCGCGTTGGTTGAGGTGCCGAGGCGCTAGCCGAGGCCACGAAACCACGGCCACGTCCGCGCACAGGCGACCCACGTTGGTTGAGGTGCCGAGGCGCGAGCCGAGGGCCTCGAAACCATGGTGACCTTCCGCGCGTGGGTGCGGGTGGTTTCGAGGCCCTCGCCCTGGGGGCTCGGGCACCTCAACCAGCGTCGCCTCGGGGCCGCATCGCGTTGGTTGAGGTGCCGAGGCGCTAGCCGAGGCCACGGAACCACGGTCACCTTCGCGCACAGGCGACCCGCGCTGGTTGAGGTGCCGAGGCGCTAGCCGAGGCCTCGAAACCATGGTGACCTTCCGCGCGTGGGTGCGGGTGGTTTCGAGGCCCTCGCCCCGGGGGCTCGGACACCTCAACCAGCGTCGCCTCGGGGC
>JAICKK010000103.1 GCA_025927955.1 Nocardioidaceae bacterium | reverse complement strand
GCGTCGTCGGTGTCCTCCCCGCCGAACTGGACCATCAGGAACCCGGTGCCCTCGGGCAGCTCCTCCATGGCCTGCTTGTTCATGCCCTTGAGCTGCTGGTCGTGCACCAGGTAGTGGTCGACGCCCTCGACGGCGATGGGGCCGTGCTCGACCACGTGCGGCACCGCCTCGGCGGCGCGGTAGATGTCGGGGTAGCCGAGGACGACCAGGGTGCGCGCCTTGACGACCGGCACCAGCTCCAGCTCGGCCTGCAGGACCGTGACGAGCGTCGACTCGCTGCCCACCAGCAGCTTCGCGAGGTCGAACCTCTGCTCCGGCAGCAGCGAGTCCAGGTTGTAGCCCGACACCCGACGAGGGATGTCGGGGTAGCGCTCCCGGACCAGGTCCGCGTGCTCGTCGCGCAGCCGACGGAGGGTGCGGTAGACGTGGGCGCGGCGGTCACCGCGGCGCTCTATCCGCTGGTAGTCCTCGTCGTCGGTCGCGCCGCAGGTGAACCGGGTCCCGTCGTAGAGCAGCACGTCGAGGGACACGATGTTGTCGACGACCTTGCCGTTGCGCTGGGCCGTGGCACCGCAGGAGTTGTTGCCGATCATGCCGCCGAGGGTGCAGTTCATGTGGGTGGCGGGCTCGGGCCCGAAGCGCAGCCCGAGGTGCGCGAGCCGGGCGTTGAGCTCGTCGAGCACGATCCCCGGCTCGACCACGCAGCGGCGGGCCTGCGGGTCGACCGAGACGAGCCGGTGGCAGTACTTGGAGAAGTCGATGACGACGGCCTCGTTGGTGCACTGGCCGGCCAGGCTGGTGCCGCCTCCCCGTGACACGACCGGCAGGTCGTGCTCGCGACAGACCCTCACCGCCTCCACCGCCGCGTCGACGGTGCGCGGAAGCACGACGCCCAGGGGCACCTGCCGGAAGTTGGAGCCGTCCGTGGAGTAGGTGGCTCGGGTGCCGGCGTCGAAGCGGACCTCCCCGTCGACGCGGGCCCTCATCGCCTCCGTGGCAGCGGCGACGGCGGGACGGGTGCGGTCATCGACTGCGCTCAACGACACTTCGCCTCCAGGGCTCTCGGGCGCGTCACGGCCGGACGGCGGCCGGGGGTCGGTCGACGCCCGATCCGTCCTACCGCGAAAACTTGCGGTCGCGCAAGCAAACAGAACCGACGTAGAGTGCCACCATGGCATCCGGACGAAGTGAGGTACCCACTTCCTTCCGCGGCTCACGCGCCTCCGGTCCGGAGCCGGACCTGGCTCCCCTGATGACGGCCAGCCGCACGATCATCGCCGCCGTGGTCCGCTCCCTGGCGGACGCCTCCGAGGCGGTGAGCGTCCCGCAGCTGCGGGTGCTCGTGATGTTGGCCGGGGGCATCCGGATGAACCTGTCCGCGGTGGCCGAGGCGCTGGGGGTGAACGCCTCGAACGCCAGCCGGACGTGCGGGCGGCTGGTCAACCTCGGCCTGGTCGACCGGCAGACCGACCCGCACGACCGGCGCCACGTCTCCCTGGCGCTCTCGCGCTCGGGCCAGCGGCTGGTAGCCGACGTCATGCGCCACCGCGAGCGGCTGCTCGCGGAGGTCGTCTCGGCGATGCCGGCCGAGGACCAGGACCTGCTCAACGAGGCCCTGAGGGCCTTCATCTCCGCGGCCGAGGGCATCCCCGCGCTGAGGCCGCCGCCCGGCGTCGAGGGTGACCTCGCTCACTGGTCCACCTAGCAGCGGCCCGTTGCCGGGCAAGCGCTTGCTTAGCCGCAACCATTCCGGGTACCACCGACGTAGTGGCCGGCCCGACCGGCCCCGCCGCAACCGGCCGCGCCGTCCGCCCTCATCGCCGCCGGCGAGCGCGGCGCCCCGCCCGGCCGCGACAGACGGCCGGCCCCGACGATCGAGGAGTTTCCTGCGTGAAGTCCCATGACACCCCTGCCCGTCCCCAGACCGTGGTCGTCACCGGCGCGACCGGCGGCATCGGCCGGGCCACGGCGGTCGAGTTCGCCTCCCGCGGCGCGTCGGTCGCGCTGCTGGCCCGCGGCGAGGCGGGCCTGCACGGCGCCGCCGAGGACGTGAGGAACGCCGGTGGCGTGGCCCTGGAGATCGCCACCGACACCGCCGACCCGCAGCAGGTGGAGGCGGCCGCCGACCGGGTGGAGCAGGAGCTCGGGCCGATCGACGTCTGGGTGAACGTCGCGTTCACCTCGGTGTTCTCCCGCTTCACCGACATCGAGCCGGACGAGTTCAAGCGCGTCACGGACGTGAACTACCTCGGGTTCGTCAACGGCACCCGCTCGGCGCTCAAGCGGATGCTGCCGCGCGACCGGGGGGCCATCGTGCAGGTGGGCTCCACCCTCGCCTACCGCGGCATCCCGCTGCAGTCGGCGTACTGCGGCTCCAAGCACGCCATCCAGGGGTTCCACGAGTCGCTGCGCTGCGAGCTGCTGCACGACAGGTCGAACGTGCACGTCACCATGGTGCAGATGCCTGCGGTCAACACGCCGCAGTTCTCCTGGGTGCTCTCCAAGCTGCCCAACCAGGCGCAGCCGGTGCCTCCGATCTACCAGCCGGAGGTGGCCGCCAGTGCCGTCGTGTACGCGGCCGACCACCCCAGGCGCCGCGAGTACTGGGTCGGGGGCAGCACCATGGGCACGCTCGTGGCCAACGCCGTGGCGCCCGGAGTGCTGGACCGCTACCTCGCCCGGACCGGCTTCAAGAGCCAGCAGACGCAGGACCGGCGCTCCCCCGACCAGCCGGCCAACCTCTTCGACCCCGCAGACGGCCCTCAGGGGCACGACTTCGGCGCGCACGGGATCTTCGACGACCGCAGCACGTCACGCTCCTTCCAGCTGTGGGGCTCCCAGCACCACGGCGTGCTCGGCGGGGCGGCCGCCGCAGTGGCGCTCGCGGGGGCGGCTGCCGCGTGGGCACGACGCCGGTGACCCCTCCGCCCCTGGCACGATGAGGGCATGCTGCACACCGCCGACGCCGTCGTCGTGGGCGCCGGCGTCATCGGCTCCTCGGTCGCCCTGGAGCTGACCCGCGGCGGCCGCACGGTCGTGGTCGTGGACAAGGCGGGCGACGTCGGGCACGGCTCGACGAGCGCCTCCAGCGCGATCATCCGGTTCAACTACTCGACGTTCGAGGGCGTCGCGCTGGCCTGGGAGGCCCTGCACGGCTGGCGGTCCTGGCCCGAGCACCTCGGCCATCGTGACCCGGCCGGCCTGGCGACGTACCACCGGACCGGGCTGGTCCTGCTCACCCGTGACGACGCCGGGCACGGCCGGGCGGGCGCGCTGTTCGACCGGGTGGGCGTGCCGTGGCAGGCCTGGGGACCGGCGGAGCTGCACCGTCGCCTTCCTGACGTGGACACCGGCTCGTTCGGGCCTCCCAAGCCCGTGGACTCCGAGGAGTTCTTCGCGCCGGCCTCCGGCGAGGTGCACGGCGTCCACACGCCCGACGCCGGCTACGTCGACGACCCGTCCCTGGCCGCCCACAACCTCGCCACCGCCGCCCGCGAGGCCGGTGCGCGCCTCCTGCTGCGTCACCGGGTGGTGTCGGTGCGGCTGCTCCCCGGGTCGGTGTGGCGGATCGGGACCGCCGAGGGCGACACGGTGGAGGCGCCGGTGGTGGTGAACGCCGCCGGTCCCTGGTCGGGCCGGGTGGACGAGATGGCCGGCGTCGGGGCGGACTTCGCGGTCACGACGCGCCCGCTGCGCCAGGAGGTGCACCGGGTGCCCGCGCCCGCGCGCACCGCGGCCGGTGTGGTCCTCGCGGACCTGGACCTCGGCACCTACGTCCGCCCCGGCGGCGGCGACAGCCTCCTCGTCGGCGGCACGGAGCCGGAGTGCGACCCGCTCGAGTGGGTCGAGGACCCGGACGCCGTCGACCCGAACCCCACGGTGGGCCGGTTCGCCGCCCAGGTCACTCGGGCGGCACGTCGGCTGCCCCGGCTGCGGGTCCCCCACCGGCCCAGCGGGGTCGCGGCTGCCTACGACGTCTCCGACGACTGGACGCCGATCTACGACCGCACCGACCGGCCGGGCTTCTACGTCGCGATCGGCACCAGCGGCAACCAGTTCAAGAACGCGCCCGTCGTCGGCCAGGTGATGGAGCGCCTCGTGTCCGCGGTCGAGGACGGCCACGACCACGACGCGACACCGGTGCGGTTCGTCGCCCCGCACACCGGTCACACCCTGTCGCTGGGCGCGTTCTCCCGGCTGCGTCGCGTCGCGGACGACGCGCCGTCCTCGGTCATGGGCTGACCGAACCCGCCGAGGCGTCCCGTTCCGCGCTCGCGAACCCGCCGAGGCGTCCCGTTCCGTGATCTGCGAGGCGCAGGGTACGGCGGGCTCGGGCACCGCCGCCGGACCCGGCAACGAGGGCTGCGCCCTTGCTACGCGGGCATGAAGCGCTCGAACCACGCGACCGTGCGGGCGACCTGGTCGGCCACCGCCGCGGGCCGTCGGACCCCGTGGCCCTCCTCGGGATAGAGCACCAGGGCCGCCTCCGCATTCCTGCGGGCCAGCGCGGAGTACAGCACCTGCGCCTGTGACGGCGGAGTCGCGAGGTCCTGCAGACCTGCGGTGAGCAGCATCGGCGTGCGGATCCGGTGGTGGTGGTGCAGCGGGCTTCTCGTGGCGTACGACGAGACCGGGTCGAAGGGGTCGCCCTGGACGAAGCGCCGGTCGAACTCGGCGATGTTGCTGGTGAGCGTCTGGGTCACCCAGTCGGTGGCGGGCGAGCGCGCGACGGCCGCCGCGAACATGCCCGAGCAGCACGGCACCCATGCCGCCATGAACCCTCCGTAGCTGATCCCGGTGATCCCGAGCCGTGCCGGGTCGGCCACGCCGGCGTCCACCAGGTGGCGCACGCCGGTGACCACGTCGTCCACGTCCAGGCCGCCCATGTCGCCGTACACGCCCTCGACGAACTCGGGGCCGCGGCCGGTGCTGCCGCGCGGGTTCGGTCGCAGGACGGCGTACCCGCGGCCGACCAGCGCGGAGGTGTGCGGGTCGCGACCGGACCAGGTGCTGCGCCAGGCGTGCGTCGGGCCGCCGTGGACGTGGACGACCAGGGCATGGGGCCCGGCGCCGTCCGGGACGGTGAGCAGCCCCTCGATCGCAAGCCCGTCGGAGGAGGACCAGGACAGGCGCGAGGTCGTCCCGGCGCGCGTCGCGGCGAACCGCGTCCCCTCCCCCTCGGCCGCCAGCACGGGCCGGAACCGGGCTCCGTCGAGGACGCCCAGGGTCGGCGGCGTCGCGTGGTCCTCGAGGACGACGACGGGCGGCCGACCGGCGACGCCCGCGACCTCGGGCTGGAGCTCGCCACAGGTCTGCGGCCCCGACCAGAGGGGACGGAGCTCACCGCTCCTCACGTCGAGGGAGGCGACGACCGTGTCCAGCCCGCGGAGCCCGGCGAGCAGGATCGTGGCGTCGTCGACCCACCGGTGGTCGTTGACGTGGACCCCGGACGTGTCGGGCGACGACGGGGTCGCACCGTCGCGGGAGACCAGGAGCGTCCCGGCGGGCAGACCCCTGTCGCTCTGCACTCCGGACAGCACCGACCACGAGCGCCCGTCCGGCGAGCATCGCGGCTGCGCGAGCTGGTGGGTCGGCTCGTGCAGGACCCGGTCGGTCCCGGCCGTCAGGTCGATCCGGGTGAGCACCGCGCCGTACCACGCGTTCTCGTCGGTGCCCTCGCTGGTCAACGCGAGCAGCGCGTCGTCACCGCACCACGCGAGCTCCCACACGTTGCGACCGCTGACCGGTCGCGGCGATCCCTCGCCGGGCTGCCACACGCAGGCCACGCGGCCGGGGGCCGAGCCAGCCGGGTGCGGGAGCACGCGGGGGCGCCAGGTCTCCTGGCCGCCGCCGACGAGTCCGGACCCGTACACGTCGGAGATCTCGGCGCCGGGGGACGCCACGAGGAGCGCCAGCCGGGCGCCGTCGGGGGACCACGCGCACGCCTCGACGAACCCGGGAGCCTCGCAGACGGGGCCGGTCGAGACGTCGTCCGCGGCGACGTCGAGCACCACCGCGGTCGCCCCGCCCTCGTCGTCCATGCCCACCACGGCCAGCCGGCCCTCGCGCGACCAGGTCGGGGACGCGCTCTGCGGGAACGGCACCGTGAGCAGGCGCACCCGGCCCGAGTCCAGCGCCACCAGCGCGACGCGCCGGAGGGGCTCCTCCGCGAAGGTACGACGGACCGAGACGGTGCAGGCCGCGAGGTCGCGCGTCGGGTGCGGGGCGACCTGGGCGATGTCGACGAGCCCGAGCGGACCCGGCCGGATGCCGCGTCCCAGATGGTCGAGGACCCACTCCTCGACCTCCCTTCGGTGGTCCTCCGGCTCCGGCTCGATGGCGGTCACGAGCACCACCCTGCCACCACCGGACCCACGCCACGGACCACCGGAGCCGCCCGCTCGAGGTCTTGCCGAAGGGCGGCAGGAGGAATACAGTTCCCAGCCTCGGGGGACGCGCAATCGTTTTGCATCCGGGAGGCGGGGGCTTCGCGCCGGCCCGTCCGCCTCGGTTCGGCTGAGCCGTCAAGGAGGACGACCATGCTCGATCAGACAGGTACCAGCCGGCGTTCGCTGCTCCTGGGCGCCGCCGCCGGAGTGGTGGGGGCGGCCGCGGCAGGCACCCCGCTCGCAGGTGCGGTGGCCGCCGACGCACCGGCCGGCGTTCCGCCGTTGTGGAGGGCCGCCGCCCGTCGCGGCATCGCCTACGGCTCGTCCATCTCGACCTGGCAGCTCGACGCCGACTACCCGACGCTCTACCGGCGCCAGGCAGCCGTGCTGTGGCCGGAGGACGACTTCCTGTGGTGGCGCCTCAAGCCGACCCCCGACGCTCCCCTCGACTTCACCTACGCCGACCAGATCGTCGAGTTCGCCGAGCGCAACCACCAGGTGTTCTTCGGCGGCCCCGGCCTGGTGTGGGACGAGGGCTTCGGTGACGGCTGGCAGGACTCCGACCTCTGGGACATCTCCGAGACGCGTGCGCGCACCCTGCTCTACGGGACGATGCGCGCGGTGATGCACCGCTACCGGGGACGGGCCGCCGCCTGGGTGGTCGTCAACGAGGCCATCGTCAACGGCGACGACGACAACGACCACGGCCTGCGCAAGGACGTCCCCTGGTACGCGACCATCGGCCCGGAGTACGTCGCGCACGCCTTCCACGTCGCCCGCGAGAGCGACCCGCACGCGTGCCTGGTGATGAACGACTTCGGCTACGAGACCGTCGACCAGTACGGCGACCGGCCGATCGACAAGCAGCGGGCGACGCTGAAGGTCCTCGACCGGCTGCTCGGCCAGGGCGTGCCGATCGACGCGTTCGGGGTCCAGGCGCACCTGCTTGCCGACCAGTTCCGCGAGCGCTTCCACGCCCGGCAGTACCTCCGCTTCCTGTCCGAGCTGGCCGACCGGGGCCTGAGGATCTTCATCACCGAGATGGACGTGCAGGACGACGGGCTGCCCAAGGCGCCGGGCATCCGGGACCGGATGGTGGCCGACGTCTACCGCCGCTACCTCGACGTCGCCCTGCAGGAGAAGGCGATCAAGGCCGTGATCAGCTTCGGTCTGACCGACAGGTACACCTGGCTGGACGAGGACTACCCGCGAGACGACGGCGCCCACCGCCGGCCGCTGCCCTTCAAGCGCGACCTGTCGCCGGCACCCGCGTACGACGCCATCCGTGACGAGCTGCGCGGGGCGCCGCACCGCAAGCCGATGTTCCACCTGCGGCGGCACCTGTGAGGTCCCGTCGCGCGCTCGTCGTACGCGGGGGCTGGGAGGGCCACAGCCCGGTCGAGGCGACCGAGCGGTTCATCCCCTTCCTCGAGGAGGAGGGCTTCACCGTGGCCGTGCACGAGGGGCCCGCGGTCTACGCCGACAAGGAGGTGCTCGCGGGCACGGACCTGGTCCTGCAGTGCTTCACCCAGGGCGAGGCCACCGACGAGCAGGTCACGAACCTCGCCGACGCCGTCCGCGCGGGCACCGGCCTGGCCGGCTGGCACGGCGGGATCGTGGACTCGTTCCGCGGGTCACCGGACTACCTGCACCTGACCGGCGGCCAGTGGGCCGCGCACCCCGGCGGCTTCGTGGACTACGAGGTCGAGGTGGTGCCCGAGCGGGCGGAGCACCCGGTCGTCGCGGGCCTGGACCGGTGGAAGCACCACACCGAGCAGTACTGGTGCCTGACCGACGGCCTCAACGACGTGCTGGCCACCTCCCGGTTCGAGGCGACCCTCGAGACACCATGGCGCGAGGACCTCGTGGTGCCGGCGGTGTGGACGCGCCAGTGGGGCGCCGGGCGGGTGTTCGTCAGCACGATCGGCCACAAGCTCGAGGACCTCGACGTCCCCGAGGTCCGGACGCTGACCGAGCGGGGGCTGCTGTGGGCGGCACGCTGAGGGCGGCCGGCTGATGCTCCGGGTCCTCCTCGACACCGACCTGGCGATGGGGACCCCCGGGTCCGACATCGACGACGGCTTCGCGCTGGCGTTGGCGGTGGCGGACCCGGAGATCTCGCTCGAGCTGGTCACGACCGTGAACGGCAACACCGACGTCGACACGGCGACCCGGCTCACCCTCCAGCTGCTCGACCGGCTGGGCGCGGACACCGTGCCGGTGGCCCGCGGGGCCACCGCCCCGCTGCTGCGGACCACGCCGCGCTCCCCCGACGGCGCCGAGGTCGTGCTCCCCCCTGGGGCCGACCCCAGTGGCCGGCAGGTCTCGCACGCCGCCCGGCACCTGGTCGAGCGCGTGATGGCCGAGCCGGGGCGGCTGACCGTGGTGGCGATCGGGCCGCTCACCAACGTCGCGCTCGCGCTGGCGCTCGAGCCCCGCCTGGCGGATGCGGTCGCCGAGATCGTGGTGATGGGCGGTGTGTACCTCGGGCACACCAACGTCGCCGCGATGCCGGGGGAGTTCAACTTCTGGGTCGACCCGGAGGCGGCCGCCATGGTGCTGGCCAGCGGGGCTCCGCTGCGGCTCGTCGGCCTGGACGTGACCCGCCAGGTCCGGATGAGCAGCCAGGACGCGGCACGGCTGCGCGAGGGCGGCGGGTCCTTCGGCGCCTTCGCCGCGGACTGCACCGACGGGTGGATCGACCACCTGGCACGGACCGTTCCCGGCGACGAGCGCGAGCACGGCAGCTGCGCGCTGCACGACCCGCTCGCGGTCGCCGCCCTCAGCCGCCCGGACCTGCTGACCTGGCGCCCGGCCCACGTGAGTGTCGAGACGGCCGGCGAGCGCACCCGCGGCGTGGCCGTCGCCGACCTGCTCACCACCGACTCACCGCCGGAGCCGAACTGCCGGATCGCGGTCGCCGTGGACACCGCGGGCTTCCGCGAGCACCTGCTGCGCGCCCTCGCGGACCTGCCCTGACCCGACGCCCGCGGGCCGGCCTTGCTGCCGGACCGATGATCCCCTAACGTCTGCTCAAATCGTTTTGCATCCGCCGCGACGGAAGGAGCCCCCAGATGGCCGAGGACCCCGGGCCCACCGTGAAGGTCGCCATGGTGGGCTACGCGTTCATGGGCGCCGCGCACTCGCAGGGCTGGCGCAACGCCCACCGCTTCTTCGACCTGCCGGCGGTGCCCGAGCTCACGGTGCTCTGCGGCCGCAACGCCGAGGCGGCCGAGGCAGCCGCCCGCAGGCTCGGCTGGTCGGAGGCGGTGACCGACTGGCACGAGGTCGTCGAGCGCGACGACGTCGACGTGGTCGACATCTGCACGCCCGGCGACTCCCACCGTGACATCGCGCTGGCCGCCCTCGCCGCCGGCAAGCACGTGCTGTGCGAGAAGCCCTTGGCCAACACCGTGGCCGAGGCCGAGGAGATGGCGGCCGCCGCGCGGGCCGCGGACCAGCGCGGCGTCCGCTCCATGGTCGGCTTCAGCTACCGCCGCACGCCGGCGCTCGCCCTGGCCCGCGACCTCGTCGCCGCCGGCCGGCTGGGCCGGATCCACCACGTCCGGGCCGAGTACCTCCAGGACTGGATCGTCGACCCCGAGTTCCCGCTGGTCTGGCGGCTGCAGAAGGACAAGGCCGGCTCCGGTGCGCTCGGCGACATCGGCGCGCACGTGGTCGACCTCGCGTACTTCCTCACCGGTGAGCGCCTCACGGGTGTCTCGGGGACGTTGGAGACGTTCGTCGACGAGCGTCCCCTCCCCGGGTCGGGCGGCGCGACCGGTGGCCTGGCCGCCAGCGGAGGAGGCGGTACCGGAGCGGTGAGCGTTGACGACGCGGCCGCGTTCTTCGGCCGCAACGAGAGCGGCGCGCTGGCGACGTTCGTGGCCACCCGGTTCGCCACCGGCCGCAAGAACGCGATGCGCATCGAGCTGAACGGCTCCCAGGGCAGCCTGTCCTTCGACTTCGAGCGCCTCAACGAGCTGCAGGTCTACGACCGGACCGTGCCCGCCGCCGACGCGGGCTTCCGGCGCATCCTGGCCACCGAGCCGGACCACCCGTACGCCGGTGCCTGGTGGCCGCCCGGTCACGGTCTCGGCTACGAGCACACGTTCGTCCACGAGATCGCCGACTTCGTCCGCGACGTCGCCGAGGGCCGCTCGCCGAGCCCGTCCTTCGACGACGGGCTCTACGTCCAGCACGTGCTCGACGCCGTGGAGCGCTCCTCGGGTGCCTCCTCCGCGTGGACCCCGCTCGCCTGAGCCACAGACACCCCTTCGAGAGGAGCCGACATGACGCGTCCGGTCACCCTGTTCACCGGCCAGTTCGCCGACCTGCCGTTCGAGCGGATCTGCGAGCTGGCCTCCGCCTGGGGGTACGACGGGCTCGAGATCGCCTGCTGGGGCGACCACTTCGACGTGCACGCCGCGGTCACCGACGACGACTACGTCAAGGACCGGCGGGCGATCCTCGACCGGCACGGGCTCTCGGTGTTCGCCATCTCCTGCCACCTCACCGGGCAGGCGGTCTGCGACCACCCGATCGACGAGCGCCACCAGGGGATCCTCCCGGCCCGGCTGTGGGGCGACGGCGACCCGGAGGGCGTGCGGCAGCGCGCGGCCGAGGAGGTCAAGGACACCGCCCGGGCGGCGGCGCGGCTCGGGGTCGACACCGTCATCGGCTTCACCGGCTCGTCGATCTGGCACACGGTCGCGATGTTCCCGCCCGTCCCGCCGGAGATGGTCGAGCGTGGCTACGCCGACTTCGCCCGGCGGTGGAACCCGATCCTCGACGTGTTCGACGAGGTCGGCGTCCGCTTCGCGCACGAGGTGCACCCGAGCGAGATCGCCTACGACTACTGGACCACGCACCGGACGCTGGAGGCGATCGGCCACCGGCCGGCGTTCGGCCTCAACTTCGACCCGAGCCACTTCGTGTGGCAGGACCTCGACCCCGTCGACTTCCTCTGGGACTTCAAGGACCGGATCTACCACGTCGACTGCAAGGAGTCGAAGGTCCGGCTCAACGGCCGCAACGGCCGGCTGTCCTCGCACCTGCCGTGGGGGGACCCCCGCCGCGGCTGGGACTTCGTGTCCACCGGCCACGGCGACGTGCCGTGGGAGCCGGTCTTCCGGATGCTCAACTCCATCGGCTACGACGGGCCGATCTCGGTGGAGTGGGAGGACGCCGGGATGGACCGCGCCGTCGGCGCCCCGGACGCGCTGTCCTTCGTGCGCCGGCTGACCGAGATCGAACCACCGGCGGCGTCCTTCGACGCGGCCTTCTCCTCCGGCGACTGACCTCCAGCCGCCCCCACGAACACAGATGAGGTAATCACCCATGACTGCTCTGCGCGTCGGCGTCGTCGGCCTCGGCGAGGTCGCCCAGGTCGTGCACCTGCCCATCCTCGAGCAGCTGCCGGAGCTCTACGAGCTGAGCGCCGTCTGTGACATCTCCGCGACGCTGCTCAAGGTCGTCGGCGACCGGTACGGCGTCGAGCACCGCTACTCCGACTTCGAGGAGATGGTCGCCGAGACGTCGCTGGACTGCGTCCTGGTGCTCAACAGCGACGAGTACCACAGCGACTGCGTCGTGGCCGCCCTGGACCGCGGCCTGCACGTGCTCGTCGAGAAGCCGATGTGCCTGAGCCCCAGGGAGGCCGAGCGGATCATCGAGGCCCGCGACCGGTCCGGCTGCCAGGTCATGGTCGGCTACATGCGCCGCTTCGCGCCGGCGTTCGAGCAGGCGGTGCAGCGGCTCCCCGAGCTCGGGCCGATCCGCTACGTCCGCGTCCACGACATCATCGGGCGCAACCAGCTGATGATCGACCCGACCGCGCGCGTGGTGCGGCCCGACGACATCCCCCGCTCGGCGATGGAGGAGCGGTGGGCCCGCGGCAGCGCGCTGGTCGAGGAGGCCCTCGGCGACGTCCCGGCCGTGCTCGGCGGCACCTACCGGCTGCTGTGCGGCCTCGGCAGCCACGACCTCTCCGCGATGCGAGAGCTGCTCGGCCGGCCCACCGGCGTGGCCGCCGCGCGCCAGTGGCGCGACGGCGGCTACATCGTGGCGCTGCTCGAGTACGACGGCTACCTGGCCACCTACGAGACCGGCGTCGACGAGCAGCGCCGCTTCGACGCGCACATCGAGGTGTACGGGGAGACGTCGTCCCTGCGCGTGCAGTACGACACCCCCTACATCCGGCATCTGCCGACCACCCTCGTGCTCGACCGGACGGACGGGCACGGCTACGAGCGGACGGTCCTGCGGCCAGACCTCAAGGACCCCTACACCCACGAGCTCGAGCACTTCCACGCGCAGGTGAGCGGCGGCGGCCGCGTCAAGACCGGTCCCGAGGACTACGTCGAGGACATGGAGCTGTTCACCGAGATCATCCGGGCGATCCAGACCGGAAGATAGGTCGAGTACGCCCGAAGAAACCCGGGGTCCCGGTCGGCGGGCCGAAATAGGGTCGTGGCAGACAGCGACGGGACCGACACATGACCGACACGGATGAAGGTGGTTGACGTGCTCACAGCGAACGACGTGGAGCTCTTCCGAGCCAACGGGTACCTGCTCCCCCACGTGCAGATGTTCTCGCCGGACAGGCTGGCCCGGCTCGAGGAGATCTTCAACGAGCACCTCGCGGACAAGGGGGACAAGCTCTCCGACGAGCTCGACACCCCGCACTTCCGCGACCCGGAGCTCATGGAGTTCCTGCTCTCCGACGAGGTGCTCGACACCGTGGAGCCGCTGGTCGGGCCCGACATCGCGTTGTGGACCAGCCACTTCATCTCGAAGGACCCCACGGTGGGCCGGGCCACGCCGTGGCACGAGGACAGCGCGTACTGGAACGGCCGGCTCTCGGCCTACGACCACATCGTCACCGTCTGGCTGGCGCTGGAGAACCCCAGCGACCGGAGCAACGGATGCATGCGGGTGATCCCCGGCTCGCACCTCGCGGGCGGCTTCTC
>JAICKK010000212.1 GCA_025927955.1 Nocardioidaceae bacterium | reverse complement strand
TGCTTGAGCTCGCTGAGGATGAACGCGGGCACGAGGGTGGTCATCGCGACGTCGTCCGGCGTCGCCGGCTTCTCGCGGTGCGCCACCTCGGTGAGCAGCGCGACCTCCTTGTCACCGGTCTGCTTGAGCATGAACGACCGCAGGGGCTCGATGCCGTCGTGGATCGCGACCGCCTGGGTCTTGGTGCCGTGCAGGTAGGGCTGCAGGCCGTCGTGGTTCATGTGGTTGAGGACCGGGCTCATGATGAACAGGCTCAGGAACAGCGCGAGGCCGGCGAGCACCTGGTTCGGGGGTACCTGCTGGAGCCCGAGCGCGTTGCGGGTCAGGCTGAGCACCACGAGGATCTTCGTGAAGCTCGTGCAGGTGAGCAGGATCGCCGGCACCAGGGAGAGCAGGGTCAGCCCGAGCAGCACCAGGATGGGGGTGCTGGGCTTCTTGGTCAGACCGTCCAGGTTGACGGTGACGCCGGCGGTGCCCTGCGAGGGACCGGTCGGCGGGGTCGGGTCCTGGGGGGCGGTCACACCGCTGGTCGGGTCGCTCGTCACGCCGGTGGTCGTGCCGGTGGTCGGGTCTGTCGTGGTGTCGGTCGTGATGTCGGTCGTTCCCGGCAACGGGTCGGCGACGACGGCGTCGGCGGCGATGGGACCGGAGGCGAGCACGGACGCTGCCGGCGACGGGGGCGCCGCCAGGGGAGCCGAGGCGGGCGCCGACAGCGTGTCGGCGTGTGCGGCGACGCCGGGAAGCACGGTGACCAGCAGGCCGAAGCCGACCGCGAGCAGCCATCGCGCCAGGCGGTGGCGGGCAGCAGGGTTGCTCATGCGGCGTCACCGTGCTCGGGGTGCGCCGCCCGGGTGGTCGCGGTGCTCCAGGCCTGCCGCCAGGTCGACGGCGCCAGCAACGAGCCCGCGAGCGGCCCGTCGGCGCTCGTCGGTGGGGGGCTCGTCGGCATCGGCGCGGGTCCGCTCTCGTCGGGGGCCGGGTGGCCCGGGTGCGTCGTGGGGGACGGGGGGACGGCCTGGTAGGCCGCGAAGGTCTGGTCGTAGGCGGCCTCGTAGACGGCCTCGAAGCCCTCGTCGGCACCCTCGGGCAGCGTGGCCGGGAGGGACCCGGGATCGGTGAGCTCGCCCGGGTGCATCTCGGTGAGCAGGCGCACCCCGCTGTCGCTGACCCCGACGACGAGGACGCGGGTGCCGACCTCGACGACGGCCAGGCTGGACCCGCGGCTCAGCGACTGCCGGCTCCGGACGCGCATGAGGCCCCGGTCGCGACCGCCCAGCCTGCGGGAGCCGGTGCGCGCCACCACCCAGAACAGCCCGAGGACCACCGCGAGGCTGACGACGACGCGTACGACGGACTCGAGCACGTCAGCCCGCGTGCGGCTGGGCGACGATCTCGGTCACCCGCAGGGCGAAGTCCTCGTCGACGACGACCACCTCACCGCGGGCGATGAGCCGGCCGTTGACGAGCAGGTCGGCCGGGCTGCCGGCGGCGCGGTCGAGCTCGAGCACGTCGCCGGGGCACAGCGCCAGCAGCTCGCGCACGGAGAGCCTGGTGCGACCCAGCTCGACGGTGACCTCCATCGCGACGCCGTGCAGCAGCTCCACGCCGCGCAGCGGGTTCGCGGCGGCGCCCGTCGTACCCGAAAGCGGGCTGGTGCGGGCGGGGCGGCCCGGCTCGTCGGCGACCGTGAGGAGGAGCACGGCGGCGGCGCCGCTGCTCCCCTCCAGGGGCACGGCGACGGTGGCGGAGGCCACCAGCACGGCGAGCTCCGCACCGAAGACCGTGCGCCCGGCACCCGCGGCGGACCCGAGGGCCGAGGCGGCGGCGTCCAGCGCCGGCTGCAGGGCGGCGCCCACCTCGAGCGCACCGTCCGGGGCCGCGGCCAGGGCGTCGGCCAGCTCGGCGGGCACCAGGACGGCCAGGCTCGAGGCCGGTCCCGACGACAGGGTCGCGACGGCCGCCGACGGCCAGCCGGCGAGGTCGAGGTCGGCCGCGGTCTGCGGCGCACCGGCGACCAGCGGCTCCGGGGACGGGAGCGCCGCGGCCACCGCGGCCGCGGCGGCGGGGACCGCCTCCTCGAGGCCGTGCAGCCACGAGCCCGGGCCGGTGACGGTACTGGTCGTGGGGCTGGTCATGAGCTCTCCTCGGTGAGCGGTGCGACGACGAGGGCGGCCAGGCGACGGCCCTGGCTGCCCGGGGTGGCGTGGGCGAAGACGACGTCCGCGGCGGTGACGTCGAGCGGGGCCTGGGAGGGATGGCGCAGGCGCACGACGTTGCCGACCTCGAGGCCCAGCAGCTCCATCGGGTCGACCGGCGTGCTGCGGAAGCGCACGGAGACGTCGACGGGGATCTCCTGGAGGCCGGCGGCCAGCCGGCTGGAGGCCTCCTGGCGGCGGACGAGGTCGCGCTCGCTGAAGGACTCGGTGGACTCCGCGGCGTTGAGGTAGGGCAGCAGGCCGGTGAACGACATGGCCACCGAGAGCGGGTACTCCCGCTCGTGCATGTGCAGGCGGAGCCGGGCGACGACCATCGGGTCCGAGGCGGCCGCCACCTGGGCCAGCTGCGGGTTGTACTCGACCGTGGTGATGCGGGGCTCGAGCGCCACCAGGGAGGTGAACGCGTAGCGGAGCTCGGCGACCAGGCGGGCGTAGAGGCTGTGCACCACCGCCGACTCCAGGTCGGTCAGCGGCCGGGCCGGCTGCTCGACGCTGCCCGGGCCACCCAGCAGGTGGTCGACGCAGGTCATGGTCACGTCGATGGGGGTCTCCAGGACCGCCGGCTCCTGCAGGGGCTCGAGCGCGAGCACGGTCATGTACGCGAGCTCGCCGAGCGTCTCGACGTACTCGGTGTAGGAGACCTGCTCGACGGAGAGCAGGTCGACCTGGCACACCGAACGCAGGGCCGAGGTGAGCACGGTCGAGGCCTGGCGGCCGAACGACTCGAAGCAGATCTCGAGCATCCGCGCCTTCTCGCGCGAGAGGTTGATCGGGCGACGGAAGTCGTAGACCGACACCTCGGAGCCGCCGTGCCGGCGGCGGCGCGCGGCTGCGGACGTCCGTCCGCCGCCCACGCCGATGAGCCGGGTCGAGGCGTTGGTCTGCGTCACGCCTGTCGTATCGGTCGCCACGAGCGCGACCTGAACAGAACGGGCGCCGAAGTTTTTACTCGCGCGCGCACCAGGCGCTCCGGCGGGAGGGCTCCCGCGGTGGTCCGAGCGTGCTACTGGGTGACGAAGTCGGTGAAGTACACCCCGATCACGTCGCCGTCGTAGGCCTTGTCGAGCCGGTGCTCCAGCTCGTGCTTCAGCCTCTGCCGGTAGGCGCTGCGCGCGAGCTGGTCCATGCTGCGCCCGCTGAACAGCGCGATCGCCTGGTCCAGCGCCTTGCTGCCGTCCACCTCCTCGCCCGCGGACTTGCTGGCCTGGAGTGCGAGCCCCAGCTTGAGGTAGTGCTCGTCGGCGAGGTTGATCTGGATCGCGTCGAGCGCCACCACGACGCCCGGGTCCGGCGGCTTCGGCGGCCCGCTCCTGGGCTTGAGGACGAACCAGTAGCCCGCGCCGCCGACGACCGCCAGCAGCACGACCACGATGACCAGCAGCTTGGCCTTGCCGCCCTTCTTCTTCTCCTCCTCGCCCGCCTCGTCGGCGACCTTGGTCTTGGTCTTGCTCATGTCGCGGGTCCCCCGTCATGTCCGTTCGATCGGTCCCGCAGGACCTGGGCGAAGAGCTTGCGGCTGCGCTCTGGCGCGGTGGACACCACGATGAGGTCCACCCGCTTGTTGAGGGCGGCCGCTCCCGGCAGGGCCGGGTCGCGCAGCGGCCGCTCGTGCCCGTAGGCCACGGCCGTCATCCGCGAGGCCGGCACCCTGCCGTGCTCGTTGAGGTAGCGGAGCACGTTGACCGCGCGGGCGGCCGACAGCTCCCAGTCGGTCGGGTAGTACTTGGGCTTCACCTTCACCTGGTTGGTGTGGCCGTCGACCTCGATCCGGTTGGGCAGGCTCCGGATGACCGGCGAGAGCACCTGGAGCACGTCGCGGCCCCGAGGCGTCAGCTCGGCCAGGTTGGCCGCGAAGACGATGTGCCGCGAGACCATGCTGATGGCCAGGCCGCGCTCGTCGATCTTGATCGAGACGTCGTGGAGCAGCCCCTTGCTCGCCAGCACCCTCTCGATGCGCCGTTCGATCCGCTGGAGCCGGTTCACCTCGTGGCGCGCGGTGGTGAGGGCGTCGGCCTGCTGCTCGGTCTCGACCGCGCGCCGGGCCGCCGAGGTCTGGACCCCGATGTCCTGCGGCTGAGGTCGGGCGCCGGCCTGGGCCTGGCTCTGCGCCTGGCTCTGGGTCTGGCTCTGGGGCTGCGGGGAGGACAGGTCCGGTGAGGCCTGCTCGAACGCCTGGGCGCCCTGGCCGTCCATGACCGACTGGCTGCCCTCGAACGGCGAGGCGGTGGCGCCGAACCCGGCGGCCATGCCGTCCTTGAGCTGGTCGAAGCGGCGCTGGTCGACCTGGCTGATCGCGAACATGACGATGAACAGCACCATGAGCAGCGTCATCATGTCGGCGTAGCTGACCAGCCACCGCTCGTGGTTGACGTGCTCCTCGTGCTCCTCGTGGCGACGCCTGGACTTCGACATCTCAGGCCGCCTTCTCCTCGGCCTCGCGCTGGTCGATGGGCAGCAGCGACGTCAGCCGCTGCTGCACCGCGCGCGGGTTGGCGCCGGCCTGGACCGCGAGCACCCCCTCGATGACCATCTCCATGCGCGATGCCTCGATCTGGCTGAGCCGCGCGAGGCGGCTGCCGATGGGCAGGAAGACCACGTTCGCGGTCATCACACCCCACAGGGTCGCGATGAACGCGCCGGCGATGAGGTGTCCGAGCTTGTCCGGCTGGGACAGGTTCTCCAGCACGTGCACCAGACCCATGACCGTGCCGATGATGCCGATCGTCGGCGAGTAGCCGCCCATGTCGACGAAGAACTTGCCGGCCGACTTGTCCGACGCCTTCTTGGCGAGCAGCTCGCACTCCATGATCTCGCGCAGCTCCTCGGGGTCGGTCCCGTCGACGGCCAGGCTGATGCCGCGCTTGAGGAAGTCGTCGTCGACGTCGCCCACGGCGTCCTCCAGGGTGAGCAGGCCCTCGCGGCGCGCCTTCCCGGCCAGCTGGACGATCACCGGGACCAGGTCTCCGGCGGGCTGCGGCTTCCAGGTGAAGGCCCGCTTCGCCCCGGCGATGGCGGCCTTGGTGTCGGACATCGTGCCGCCGGCGACGGCCGCGCCGATGGTGCCGCCGATGACCAGCAGCATCGCCGGAAGCGAGAACAGCGACATCGGGTTGCCGCCCTCGAGGATGTTCGCGAGGACGATGATCCCCAGAGCCCCGAAGATGCCGAACAGTGTTGCCTTGTCCATCAGATCGTCCTGGGCTCGAGGGGGACCACCGCGTCGGCGTCGGCGGGGCCGGACAGGCCCCGCGGCTCGTCGAGCGGCGGCGCCTGCGGGACCGCACTGAGGCGGGTACGGCGGGGGATGGAGGTGTCGCGGTGCTCGATGGCGCCGGCACCGGCCACGATCTGGGCGCGGTACTCCAGCACGAGCTCGACGACGTCCTGCAGGGACTCCGAGACCAGGTACTTGGTGCCGTCCACGAGGGTGATCACCGTGTCCGGCGTGCAGTCGACGCGCTCGACCAGGTCGGGGTTGAGCGCGAACCGGGCGCCCGTGAGACGGGTCAGCGGGATCATGGGTGCACCATCCTTGGTGGTCCGAGCGTGCCGGCCATCCGTGGCCGACAGAGAAGGGTTCGGCAGCTTGGTGTCCGATCTGAGGCATTACCCGGCCGCTGGTTGGGCTTGCCACTCACGTTGCTCGTGGCGCGTCGTTGGTTGAGGTGCCGAGGCGCTAGCCGAGGCCTCGAAACCCCGACCACCTTCCACGCGAACCCGACCAGGTTTCGAGGCCCTCGCCCCTGGGGGCTCGGGCACCTCAACCAGCGTCGGCTCGGGCACCGCAACCAACGACGCTCGGGGTCGGCACCACGCTGGTTGAGGTGCCGAGGCGCTAGCCGAGGCCTCGAAACCACGGCCACCTTCCACCCGACTTCCGCAGATGATGGGCACATGCGGCTCTCTCTGAGGCGAAACGTGCAGGTCAGCCACTTGCAGGGGGCTCCGAAACACGAATTGGTGTAGGCACACGACTTCGGGCGTGTCGCTCGACTTCCCC
>JAICKK010000090.1 GCA_025927955.1 Nocardioidaceae bacterium | reverse complement strand
CTCGAGCGCCAGCCGGCAGGCCTGCGCGCCGTCACGGGCGTCGATGTAGCCCCACAGGTTCCACTTGCGCAGCATCGGGTCCTCGTCGTACGACGGGAACGCGGCGTAGTCCTCGGGGTACATCACGTTCGAGAACCGCAGACCGACCATCTTCAGGTGCGGGTCCCACCGGCACAGCTGGGCGGCCATCTCCTCCTCGAGCGTCTTGGCCAGCGAGTACGACGACTCCGGCCTCGGGTGGTACTCCTCGTCGACGGGGAGGTACGGCGGGGGCGTGTCGAACGGCAGCCCGAGGACCGTCTCGCTGGAGGCCCAGACGACGTTGCGGATGCCGTTGGCCCGGGCCGCGGCGAAGACGTGGTGGGTGGCGGTGATGTTGCCGACGAACGTGGTGGTGTTGGGCACCAGGCCCGGGGCGGGGACCGCCGCCAGGTGCACGACGCCGTCGACGGCGTCGTACCTGTCCTCGATGCGGGAGAGCGCCTGCACGGTCTGCCCGTAGTCGCCGAGGTCCACGCGCAGGAAGTCGCCTGGTGCCTCCGATGGCGGCGCCGCCCGGTCCAGGTTCACCACGTCGTAGCCGTGCTCGACGAGGTCGCGCACGACCACCCTGCCCAGCTTGCCGCTTCCTCCGGTCACCGCGATGCGAGTCATGACCGCACTGAACCACGTCGACCGGGCTCCGCCCATACCGGTGGTCGCATCGCTGAACGCGACGGTCCTCCACGACGTGTCACAAGGCAGAGGTCGAGGAGGCAGGGATGAACAGTCGTCGAAGGAGCCCGGCCAGGTCCGCAGCGGTCGCCGTGGCGGCGAGCGCGGTAGGGCTGTTGATGCTCTCGGCGTGCGGGGCCGGGGCCACGAGCCACGCCGCCTCTGGCGGGTCAGCGCCGTCGCCGTCCGCCGGCGGGGGCGGGGGCGGGGGCGGGGGCGCAGGCGGGTCGGCGGGCGGGCGGATCGCCGTCGGCACCACCAGCGCGGGCCGGGTCCTCGTCGACCCGCACGGCATGACGCTCTACGCGTTCGCCGCGGACACCCGGGGGCACTCAGCGTGCTCGGGCTCGTGCGCGACGTACTGGCCGCCCGTCCCGGGGGCGGACGCGTCGGGCAAGCCGGCGGCTCACGTGAGCGCGCACCTGGGCACGATCAAGCGTGCCGACGGCTCCACGCAGCTGACCGTCAACGGGTTCCCGATGTACACCTACGCCGGTGACTCGGCGCCCGGCCAGGCCACCGGTCAGGGCAAGAACCTGTCCGGAGGGCTCTGGTGGGTGGTGTCCCCGACCGGGTCCTGGGTGAAGAGGCAGGCTCCCGCGCCGTCCTCGGGCGGCGGCAGCGGTGGCAGCGGCGGTGGCGGCGGCGCGGGCGGCTACTGACCGCGCCCGCCGAGCGGCCCTGGACGGTCGCCGTT
Organism: Nocardioidaceae bacterium; assembly: GCA_025927955.1. GTDB lineage: Bacteria > Actinomycetota > Actinomycetes > Propionibacteriales > Nocardioidaceae > Nocardioides_B. Next base: position 13,632 of record JAICKK010000090.1, on the reverse strand, counting down.
CCGCGGGGGAGGATGCCGCCACGAGGGACGATCCTCACCGCGACCCGGAGGCACGGCATGCGCAGCACCATGCAGGACTACCCGTTGACGGTCGGCGCGATCCTGCGGCACGGGTCGGGGGTGCACGGGGACGCCCAGGTGGTGACCGCGACCGGGGACGGCTCCAGGGCGCAGTCCTACGCGGAGCTGGGGAGGCGGGCGGCGCGGCTGGCCGACGCCCTGCGGTCGCTGGGGGTCACCGGCGACGACCGGGTGGGCACGTTCCAGTGGAACAACGGCGAGCACCTGGAGGCCTACTTCGCGGTCCCCTCGATGGGCGCGGTGCTGCACACGCTCAACATCCGTCTGTTCCCGGACCAGCTGACCTACATCGCCAACCACGCCGCGGACAAGGTCGTCGTCGTGGACGGCTCCCTGGTCGGCCTGCTCGCCCAGCAGCTGCCCACGTTCGAGACCGTCGAGCACGTGCTGGTCGCGGGCCCGGAGGCCGCCTCTGCCGACCTGGACCGCCTGCGCAGCAGCGGCAAGCAGGTGCACCTCTACGAGGAGCTGCTGGACGCTGCGGACGAGTCGTTCGCGTGGCCCGACGTCGACGAGCTCGACGCGGCCGCGATGTGCTACACGTCCGGTACGACGGGCAACCCGAAGGGCGTGGTCTACAGCCACCGCTCGTCGTACCTGCACTCGATGGCGGCCTGCATGGGCGTCGCGGGCGGGCTCACCTGGACCGACCGGGTGCTGCCCATCGTGCCCATGTTCCACGCGAACTCGTGGGGGCTCGCCTACGCCTCGGTGATGACGGGCGCGTCACTGCTGATGCCGGACCGGTGGCTCCAGGCCGAGCCGCTGTGCCGGTTCATGCGCGAGACCCGCCCGACGGTGTCCGGGGCGGTGCCGACGGTGTGGAACGAGGTGCTGTCCTACCTCGACCAGCACGAGGACGTCGACCTGTCCTCGCACCTGCGGCTGGTGCTGTGCGGCGGCTCCGCGGTGCCCGTGTCGCTGCAGAAGGCGCTCGGCGAGCGGCACGGGATCTCCATGGTCCAGGCGTGGGGGATGACCGAGACCTCACCGGTCGCCTCGGTGGCCCGGCCGCCGGCGGGCGTCGAGGGCGAGGACGTGTGGCACTACCGCGGCGGCCAGGGGCGGCTGCTGCCGGGCGTCGAGGGCCGCATCGTCGGTGACTCCGGGGAGGTGCTGCCCGCCGACGGGAGCGCCGTGGGGGAGATGGAGGTGCGCGGCGCCTGGGTGACGGCCGCGTACTACCGCGACGACGACCCGGAGAGGTTCCACGACGGCTGGCTGCGCACCGGTGACGTCGGGCGGCTCGACGAGCTCGGCTACCTGACGCTCACCGACCGCTCGAAGGACGTGATCAAGTCCGGTGGCGAGTGGATCTCCTCGGTGGAGCTGGAGAACGCGCTGATGGCACACCCCGACGTCCAGGAGGCCGCGGTCGTCGGCATCCCCGACGAGAAGTGGCAGGAGCGGCCGCTCGCCTCGGTCGTGCTCCGCGAGGGCGCGAGGGTCGAGCCCGCCGAGCTGCGGGACTTCCTGGCGAAGTCGGTCGCGAGGTGGCAGCTGCCCGACGCGTGGGCGTTCATCGACGCGGTGCCGCGCACGTCGGTGGGCAAGTTCGACAAGAAGGTGATCCGCCGGTGGTACGCCGACGGCGAGCTCGACGTGTCGAGGGCTGACTGACTGTTGGCGCTCGCTTCGCTCGCGCTGTCCGGCGCGCTCGGGGGTCGTGCCTTCCCTCCCTCGCGCGACGGCTCCCCCGCTGCGCTCCTCCGGCCGTCGCGCTCACTCGGTCCAGGCACGACCGCGCGCCGGACGCTGCCGACCCGGCGCGTGTGCACGTCTGGTCGTCGCCGAGTCGGCGCGTCTGCGCGTCTGGTCGTCGCCGAGTCGGCGCATGTGCACGTCTCGGCGCCAACGAGTCGGCGCATCCGCACGTCTCGCGTGAACGGGCTCACAGCAGGGGCCGCAACGGCGCCAGCACCAGCTCGGTGAACTTGCGGTGGACGCCTCGGGCGCTCCACTCCCCGGCGGTGAGCTCCACGCAGTTGGACAGGTCGGTCTCGAAGATCCGCTCCATCTGCTCGGCCTGCGCCGGGTCGATGAGCTCGACGTTGATCTCGTAGTTGCCGGTCATCGACAGCCGGTCCAGGTTGGCGGTCCCGATCGTCGACCAGCGCCCGTCGATGGTGGAGGTCTTCGCGTGCACCATGGCCCCCTGGAAGCGGAAGATGCGCACTCCCGCGGCGAGCATCTCCCCGTAGTAGCCGCGCGAGAGCCAGTCGGCGACGACGTGGTTGGAGGTCGCCGGCAGCAGCAGCCGTACGTCGACGCCGCGGCGGGCCGCCGCCTCGAGCGCGTCGACGAAGTCGGGGTCGGGGATGAAGTAGGCGTGCGTGATCCAGATGTGGTGCGCGGCGCGGGCGATCGCCTCGAGGTACATCGACCGGATGGGGAACATCCACAGCCGGGGCACGTTGCGGTGCACCCGGATCCGGGGCTCCCAGTCGGCGATGGTCCGCAGCAGTAGGGGCCGGATGCCGTGGCGGGGCCTGCGGTTGAGGTTCCAGAAGTCGGCGAACGCGCGCTCGAGGTCGAACACGGCCGGTCCCGTGATGCGCACGTGGGTGTCGCGCCACTCGGTGGCGTAGGCGTCGCCGATGTTGTAGCCGCCCACGAAGCCCACCTCGTCGTCGACCACGAGGATCTTGCGGTGGTCGCGGCCGTAGCGGCGCAGGTCGAAGAACCGCCAGCCGGCGTTGTAGAAGGGGTACTCGAGCACCTTGAGCCTGGGGCCGAACCGCTTGAACAGCGGCGAGACCACGGTGTTCGCGAACCCGTCGTACACGATGTAGACCTCGACCCCGCGGCCGGCGGCCTCGCTCAGCGCCCTCTTGAAGCGCTCGCCGGTCGCGTCGCCCTTCCAGATGTAGGTCTCGAACAGCACCTGGTGCTGGGCCTTGTCGATCGCCCCCAGCATGGCGTCGTACAGGTCGCGGCCGAAGGTGTACGTCGTGACGGTGCTGTCCCCGATCCGCACCTCCGCCGGGGGAGTGGTCGGAAAGGGGCGGGGCCGCTTGCCGCGCCGGCGGTAGGAGTCGACCAGGGTGAGGGCGACCGCGAGCAGCACCTGGAGACCAAGGACGGACAGCAGGGCGCGCTTGACCAGAGTGGTCAGCGACTCCCGCGAGGAGGCCGACCACAGCCTTCGTGGGGGGGTGCGCACGGCTGCAACCTACCCCGAACCGCGAGCGCCGGGTCCTGTCGGCGCCGGGTCGTAGGCTGACGCGCATGAGGCCAGTGACCGATCTCCAGCGCCGGGTCGCCCCGTTCAAGGTGGAGTCCGACTACCAGCCCTCGGGCGACCAGCCCACCGCGATCGAGGACATCACGCGCCGCATCCACGCCGGCGAGCCCGACGTGGTGCTGCTGGGCGCGACCGGGACCGGGAAGACCGCCACCGTGGCGTGGGCGGTCGAGCAGCTGCAGCGGCCCACGCTGGTCATGCAGCCCAACAAGACCCTCGCCGCCCAGTTCGCCAACGAGCTGCGCCAGCTCCTCCCGAACAACGCGGTGGAGTACTTCGTCTCCTACTACGACTACTACCAGCCCGAGGCCTACGTCCCCCAGACCGACACCTACATCGAGAAGGACTCCTCCATCAACGAGGAGGTGGAGCGGCTGCGGCACTCCGCGACCAACTCGCTGCTGACCCGCCGTGACGTGATCGTGGTGTCCACGGTCTCCTGCATCTACGGCCTGGGCACCCCGCAGGAGTACGTCGACCGCATGGTGCGGCTCAAGGTGGGCGACGAGACCGACCGTGACGGCCTGCTGCGCCGGCTGGTGGAGATCCAGTACACCCGCAACGACCTCGCGTTCAGCCGCGGCACGTTCCGGGTGCGCGGCGACACCCTGGAGATCTTCCCCGTCTACGAGGAGCTGGCGATCCGGGTCGAGTTCTTCGGCGACGAGATCGAGCGGCTGATGACCCTGCACCCGCTGACCGGGGAGGTGGTCACCGAGGACGCCGAGCTGCACGTGTTCCCGGCCACGCACTACGTCGCCGGCCCGGAGCGCATGGAGCGCGCTATCCGCGGCATCGAGCTGGAGCTGGAGCAGCAGCTGGCCGCGTTCGAGAAGCAGGGCAAGCTGCTGGAGGCGCAGCGGCTGCGGATGCGCACGACCTACGACATCGAGATGATGCGGCAGGTCGGCTCCTGCTCGGGCATCGAGAACTACTCGATGCACATCGACGGCCGCTCGCCCGGGTCGGCGCCCAACTGCCTGCTCGACTACTTCCCCGAGGACTTCCTGCTGGTCATCGACGAGTCGCACGTCGCGGTGCCGCAGATCGGCGGGATGTACGAGGGCGACATGTCCCGCAAGCGCAACCTGGTCGACCACGGCTTCCGGCTGCCGAGTGCGATGGACAACCGCCCGCTGCGCTGGGAGGAGTTCCTCGACCGGATAGGGCAGACGATCTACCTGTCCGCCACCCCGGGCGACTACGAGCTGGCGAAGGTGGGCGGTGAGGTCGTCGAGCAGATCATCCGCCCGACGGGTCTGGTCGATCCCCAGGTCATCGTCAAGCCGACCAAGGGCCAGATCGACGACCTGATCCACGAGATCAACGACCGGGTCGAGAAGAACGAGCGGGTGCTGGTCACCACGCTGACCAAGAAGATGTCGGAGGACCTCACCGACTACCTCCTCGAGGCGGGAGTGCGCACCCGGTACCTCCACAGCGAGGTCGACACGCTGCGCCGCATCGAGCTGCTCCGCGAGCTGCGCCTGGGCCAGTACGACGTCCTGGTCGGCATCAACCTCCTGCGCGAGGGGCTCGACCTGCCCGAGGTGTCGCTGGTGGCGATCCTCGACGCCGACAAGGAGGGCTTCCTGCGCTCGGACAAGTCACTGATCCAGACCATCGGCCGGGCCGCCCGCAACGTCTCGGGCCAGGTCGTGATGTACGCCGACAAGGTGACCCCCTCGATGGAGAAGGCCATCGACGAGACCAACCGCCGCCGCGAGAAGCAGGTCGACTACAACACCTCGCATGGGGTGGACCCCCAGCCGCTGCGCAAGAAGATCGCCGACATCACCGAGATGCTGGCCCGCGAGGACGAGGACACCGCAGAGCTGCTCGGCGGCGGCGGGCGCCAGCAGTCGCGCGGCAAGGCGCCGGTCCCCGGGCTGTCGTCGCGAGGCACCGGCCGGCATGCGGCCGAGCTGGCAGGCATGCCGTCGAAGGACCTCGCGGACCTCGTGCAGTCGCTGACCGACCAGATGCACACCGCGGCCGCCGAGCTGCAGTTCGAGCTCGCGGCGAGGCTCCGTGACGAGATCTCCGACCTCAAGCGGGAGCTGCGGCAGATGGTGGAGGCCGGCGCCCGCTGATCTCCCCGCCGCCCTGGTTGAGGTCGCGACGCGCTGGCCGAGGCCTCGAGACCATGGTCACGTGCGGAGGCTGTTCCGTGGTCGGGTCTGCGCGGGGGTGCGGGTGGCTTCGAGGCCCTCGCCCTGGGGGGCTCGGGCACCTCAACCAGCGTTGGTTGAGGTCGCGACGCGCTGGCCGAGGCCTCGAAACCATGGCCAGGGAGCACCAAGCCCACGGAAGGGTCGACGTGGGGATGCTCGACTGACAGAGTCGCGCACATGGCGCCGAAGGAGCTGAGCGACTACGCGCTGGCCAAGCCCGGAGCGTGGCCGGACCAGCCGTGGGAGGGCGACCTGGTGGCCAAGGTCGGTCCGGAGGGGGGCGGCAGGATCTTCGCGTTCCTCGGCGAGCGGACCGTCGGCGTCAAGGCGGGCGCGAACCGGGACGAGGCCGACGAGTGGCTGGCCCGCTACCCCGAGGACGCCTCGGTGATGGCCTACATCGGCCGCTCCGGCTGGAACACCCTCACGCTCGGCGGCGCGATCCCCGACGTCGAGATCCGCGAGGCGGTCGACGAGTCCTACGCCCTGGTGGTGGCCAGGCTGCCGAAGAGGCACCGGCCGCCGGGCTGGGACGCGTGAGTCAGTCCTGCCGGGAAGCCGGGCCGTCCGGTGCCTCGAGGGCCTTGCGCTGTCTCCTCTCCAGCCGCTGCTGCTCCTCCGTGACCAGGTCCTCGCGGTGCACCAGCACCCGGATGAGGTTCGCGCCGGTCCCGAGCATCACGAACAGCGGCCAGGGGAAGCTCGGCGAGAACCCACCCGCTCCCCATCCCGTGGCCACCCAGATGACCCAGCAGATCAGTGACGGCACGAGCAGGGAGGACAGCGCGTGCCGACGGCGCGCCTCCCAGCTGCGCACCGCCTGCCGCCGAAGGTCGTCGGGCGTGGCCCGACGCAGGTCGCCGGCCGCCGCTGCGGACTCCGACTGCGGCACCAGGTCGCCGATCAGGCTGGGCAGGTCGCCGAGGGTCTTCGCGCTCGTGGCTGCCGCGGCGCGCTCGTCGTACTCGTCCCTGTCCAGCCGGCCGTCGGCGTACGCCTCGGCCAGCACCCCGAGCACCACCTCCCGGTCCAGGTCGGAGGCCCGGAGCCTCGCCGCGTCCGGGCGTCGGGGGTCCTGCGCGAAGCGGCCCCAGGGCACCGGTGAGGGGAACGCAGACGTCATGCCGCGAGTCTAGGAGCACCCTCCGGCGTCGACAGTGAGGTTTGTCATCTCGCGTGAGATCAAGGTGATCTTCGAGTGCGCCGGGTCGGCGCAGGTGACCGTGCGGCGAACTGATGGACCGCTGTGGAGGGGGCCTCACCGGTTGTCGTCCAGTCCGGGACCCTGGTCGGGCTCGGGTCTCGCGGCCCTACGGACGTACACCATCGCGTCTCAGGCGCAGAATCGACCGCAGAATCGACCTTGTGTACGTCCGTGGGGCCGCATCGGTCGGCGGCACCCTCCGACGAGGGGTGCAGATGCGCCAAGAAGGCGCGCATGGTCCTGTACCGCGGCAAAGAGAGCGTGATATCACGTAAGGGCCGCATTCGCCGGGGGGCCGGCGGAACCGTCCTGTCGGAGCTGGGGGAATTCTGTTGCGTCGTCGTGGTGCTCTCGCCATCGTCTCCGTCCTCGCCGTCGTCGGCGCGCTGCTCGCGGGGGTGACGCCGGCACAGGCGGTCGACTCGCCTGCGGGGCGGCTGGTGAGCCAGGCGCCGGCCGCCGGCACTCCGCACGTGCTCGACGGCCGGGTCCTGTCGATCGCCGAGGTCGCCGGCACGATGGTCCTCGGCGGCACGTTCAGCACCGCCCGCGACGACGACAGCCAGGTGCAGCTCGCGCGTCACCGGCTGCTGGCCTTCGACGCCGAGACCGGGCAGATCAGCAGCAGCTTCGTCCCGGACCCGAACGGGACGGTCACCACGGTGATCCCCGCCGGCGACGGGACCTCGGTGTACGTCGCCGGCTCGTTCTCGAGCATCGGCGGGGTGGCGCGCAAGAACGTCGCGCGGGTCCGGGTCTCCGACGGTGCCGTCCTGACCGGCTTCAACGCCGGCGCCATCACCGGTCAGGTCAAGGACCTGCGGCTGGCCGACGGCCGGCTGTGGCTGGCCGGGGCCTTCACCGAGGTGCAGGGCAGGTCGCAGCGGGCCCTGGCGACCGTCGACCCGGCCACCGGCGCGTTCGACCCCTACATGGGCCTGCCGGTCGCCGGCGTCAACAACGGCGGCAGGACGACCGTGAGCAAGATCGACGTGACCCCCGACGGCTCGAGGCTGGTGGCCATCGGCAACGTCGACACGGTCGCGGGAGCCCGGCACCACCAGCTGTTCCTCCTGGACCTGACCGGCGCGAGCGCGTCGGTGGCGGACTTCCAGACCGCCTTCTACGAGTCGCAGTGCTCGTCGTCGTTCGACACATACATGCGCGACGTGGACTTCTCGCCCGACGGCTCGTTCTTCGTGGTCTCCACGACCGGCGCCTACCGCGGCGCGGACTCGGCCTGTGACGAGACCTCGAGGTGGGAGACGTCGTCCGCGGGCAGCGGGCTGACGCCGTCGTGGACCGACTACACCGGCGGGGACACGACGTACGCGGTGGAGGTGACGGACTCGGCCGTCTACACCGGCGGGCACTTCCGCTGGCAGAACAACGCCTTCGCGGGCGACCGGCCCGGTCCCGGCGCGGTCGCGCGCACCGGGCTGACCGCGCTCGACCCGAACAGCGGCCTGCCGTTCTCCTGGAACCCCACCCGGACCCGCGGCGTGGGCGTCTTCGACTTCCTGCTCACGTCCCGGGGCCTGTGGGTCGGCTCGGACACCGACCGCATCGGCCACCGCGTCTACAAGGGGCGCATCGCGCTGCTGCCCGGAGACGGCGAGCCCCTTCCCGCGGTGCGGACCCCGACGCTGCCCGACGACGTGTACGTCGCGGGGCCGACCGCCACCGGCTCGTCGCCGCTCGCGCGCCGCTTCTACGGCGCGGACGGGATCGGCCCCGCCACCGACGTGGCCACGGGGGGCGTCGACTGGGCCCAGGTGCGCGGTGCCTTCATGATCAACGGCTGGCTGTACGTCGCGTCGTCGGACGGCTCGTTCACGCGCCGTACCTTCGACGGCTCGACGTACGGTCCGGCCGTGCCGGTCGACACCCAGGACCAGCTCGTCACGCTGGCGGACTGGCACCACGACATCGCCTCCGCGACCGGCATGTTCTACGACTCCAAGCGGATCTACTTCACGCTGTACGGCTCCAGCCAGCTGTTCTACCGCTACTTCAACCCCGAGGACGACGTCGTCGGCGCCAAACGGCTGGTGGCCAGCAGCGGCGTGGCCGGGGTCGACTTCGCACGGGTGCGGGGGATGTTCGGCACCGGGACCCAGCTCTTCTGGGCGCAGCCGGACGGGTCGCTGTGGGTGGCCGACTGGCGTGCGGGCGCCGCCTCCGGCGCCCCGGTGACGGGCACCGCCCGGCAGGTGTCGGGCCCCGGCACGGACGGTGACGCCTGGGCCGCTCGTGCGCTGTTCCTCTACCAGGGTCCCGGCGGGACGGGCGCGCAGCCGCCGGCCACCCAGGCGCAGGTGAGCTTCGTCGGGGCGCAGAGCACCACCGGCAACCGGGTGCACCACCGGGTGCAGGTCCCGGCGTCGGTGCAGCCCGGGGACACAATGGTGCTCTTCCTGACCATGAACACCCTCAACCGCTCGGTGGCCGACCTCAGCGGCTGGACCCTCGTGCAGAGCGTCGACGGGAACAGCACGAGGGGACGGGCCTGGACGCGGCAGGCCACCGCCGGCGACGCCGGCAGCACGGTGAGCGTGGACACCAGCGGCCGCGCCAAGTCCGTGCTCGCACTGGCCGCCTATCGGGGGCCCGACGGCGCCTCGACGGTCTCCGCAGCCGCCGGCGACGCCGCGCGCTCGACGACCGCGACGCACACCACGCCGCCCGTGGCCGTCGACACCCCCGGCTCCTGGCTGGTCAGCTACTGGAGCCAGAAGTCGTCCGGTACGACGACGTGGACCGCGCCCGCCGGCGTGGCCGCGAGGACCGCCTCGGCAGGGACGGGCAAGGGGAACATCAGCGCCCTGCTCGGCGACTCCGCCGGCCCGGTGCCGACCGGGACCGCGGCGGGTCGCACCGCGTCGGCCGGCACCGCCGACGGCCGCGTCGTGCTGTTCTCCGTGGTGGTCGCCCCTGGCTGAGCCGCGGCGAGCGCACGGTTCGGCAGGCCGCTGTCGTCGCCGTGGGCGCATCCGGGGGCCGGTCTGTCACACTGGCACCTCAGGGAGGGGAGTACTCCTTCGCGACGGTGTCGTCACCACGGCCCGGCCACGTGCCGGTCCCGGCGCCGTCGGCCCCCGGAGACGGGGGCGGAAGAGACCTCCGGACATGCTCGCGGCCGCCGGGACGGTGGGCCGCGCCTCCGGAAAGGTCATCCCCGTGGACGTACCCACCTGGGTCTGGTGGACCACGATCGTCGTCACCATGACGGTCCTGCTCTTCGACGTCGTCGTCATCGGGCGGCGCCCCCACGAGCCCTCCACCAGGGAGGTCTCGCTGGCGCTGTCGGTGTACGTCGGGCTCGCGGTCGTGTTCGGTGCGTGGGTGTGGCTGGGCTACGGCCACGAGTACGGCACCCAGTTCTTCGCGGGCTGGCTGACGGAGTACTCGCTGTCGGTCGACAACCTGTTCATCTTCTTGATCATCATGGCCCGGTTCAACGTGCCCCGCGAGTACCAGCAGGAGGCGCTGATGATCGGCATCGTGCTCGCCCTGGTGATGCGCGGCGCGTTCATCGCGGTCGGCGCGGCCGCGATCAACGAGCTCAGCTGGGTCTTCTACATCTTCGGGGCGTTCCTGGTGTGGACGGCGGTCAAGCTGGCCCGCGGGGGGATGGGCGGGGACGAGGAGTACGAGGAGAACGGGCTGACCCGCTGGGTCGAGGCGCACCTGCCCGCCACCGACCGGTGGCACGGCGCCAGGATCCTCGTGTCGGAGAACGGCCGCCGGCTGGTCACCCCGATGTTCCTGGTGGTCGTCGCGCTGGGCACCACCGACCTGCTCTTCGCCCTGGACTCCATCCCGGCCATCTACGGCCTCACCGAGGAGCCCTACCTCGTGCTCACCGCCAACATCTTCGCGCTGATGGGGCTGCGCCAGCTCTACTTCCTCATCGGCGGGCTGCTCAAGCGGCTGGTCTACCTCTCCTACGGGCTGGCGGTGCTGCTCGGGTTCATCGGCCTCAAGCTCGTGCTGCACGCCATGCACGAGAACGAGCTGCCGTTCGTCAACGGTGGCCGGCACATCGAGTGGGCCCCCGACATCTCGATCCTGGTGTCCCTCGGCGTGATCGTCGGCGTGCTCGTGGTGACGACGGTGGCCAGCCTGTGGGCCTCGAGGGGCGACCGGGCCCCCGAGGCCGCCGAGCGGACACGGGACGGGGGGTCGGCATGATAGGAACACGTTCGTAGTCAGGGCGCGACGCCTCGCGCTGAGCCGAGCACCGCGGAGGTCGGGTTGCGCGTCGCCCTGCTGTCCTACCGCAGCAAGCCGCACTGCGGGGGACAGGGCGTCTACGTCCGCCACCTGAGCCGTGAGCTGGTCGCGCTCGGCCACGACGTCGAGGTGCTCTCCGGCCAGCCGTACCCGGTGATGGACCCCGGTGTCCGGCTCACGAAGGTGCCGAGCCTGGACCTCTACCGGGAGCCCGACCCGTTCCGCGTCCCGCACCCGCGCGAGATCAGGGACCGCATCGACCTGCTGGAGCTGGCCACCATGTGGACCGCGGGGTTCCCCGAGCCGCGCACGTTCAGCCTGCGGGCGGCGCGGCTGCTGCGGGGGCGGCTGGGCGACTTCGACGTCGTGCACGACAACCAGACCCTCGGCTACGGCATGCTCGACATCGAGCGTGCCGGGCTGCCGCTGGTCACCACCATCCACCACCCGATCACCTTCGACCGCCGGGTCGACCTCGCCGCCGCGACGAGCCGCCGGCGGAGGCTGGCCCTGCGCCGCTGGTACGGCTTCCTGCGCATGCAGGCGCAGGTGGCGCGGCAGGCGACGTCGGTCCTGTGTCCCTCGGCGAGCTCGGCGCGCGACGTCGTCACCGACTTCGGCGTCGACCCCGCCCGGATCCGGGTCGTGCCCCTCGGCGTCGACGACCTGTTCGCGCCGCCGGCGCGGCCGCGGGTGCCCGGCAGGGTGGTCGCCATGGCCAGCGCCGACACCCCGCTGAAGGGCGTCGCCACGCTGCTGGAGGCGGTCGCCAAGCTGCGCACCGAGCGCAACCTCGAGCTGCTGCTGGTCAGCCGGCCCGCGCCGGGGGGACCCACGGAGCGGCTGGTCGACCGGCTCGGCCTCGCGGGCTGCGTCCGCTTCGTGGACGGCCTGTCCGACGCCGAGCTGGCCGCCGTCGTCGGCTCCGCCGACGTGGCCTGCGTGCCGTCGCTCTACGAGGGCTTCTCGCTTCCCACCGTCGAGGCGATGGCCTGCCAGACGCCCCTGGTGGCGAGCCGGGCGGGCGCCATCCCGGAGGTCGTGGGGCCCGACGGCCTGTGCGCGGACCTGGTGGCGCCGGGCGACGTGGGAGAGCTCGCGGCGGCGCTCGGCCGCCTGCTCGACGACCCCGGCCGGCGGGAGCGGATGGGGGTCGCCGGACGCCGGCGCGCCCGGTCGCGGTTCAGCTGGCGGAGCGTGGCCGAGGCGACGGCGCGCGCCTACGCCGACGCCGTCGACGTACGACGAGGGGGCCGCTCGGGATGCTGACCGTCGACTTCGACCGGCTGGGCCTGCGGCCCGGCGACCGGGTGCTCGACATGGGCTGCGGCGCCGGCCGGCACGCCTTCGAGATGTTCCGCCGGGGCGCCGACGTGGTGGCCTTCGACCAGGACGGCGACGAGCTCGCCGGGGTCCTCGAGCTCTTCGGGGCCATGCGCGAGGCGGGGGAGGCGCCGGCCGGTGCGGAGGCCGACATCAAGCAGGGCGACGCGCTGGCGCTGCCGTTCCCGGACGGGGAGTTCGACCGGGTGGTGGCAGCGGAGGTGCTCGAGCACATCCCCGAGGACACCGCCGCCATCGCCGAGCTGGCCCGGGTGCTGCGCCCGGGCGGCACCATCGCGGTGACCGTGCCGCGCTGGCTGCCCGAGCGGGTCTGCTGGGCGCTGTCCGACGCCTACCACGCCAACGAGGGCGGCCACGTCCGGATCTACACCCGCCACGAGCTGGTCGGCAGGCTCGAGGCCGCGGGGCTGGTCTACGGGGGCCACCACCACGCACACGGTCTGCACTCGCCGTACTGGTGGCTCAAGTGCGCCGTCGGCGTGGACAAGGAGCATCACCCGCTGGTGCGCGCCTACCACCGGGTGCTGGTGTGGGACATCGAGCGCGGGCCGCTCGTCACCCGGCTCGCGGAGCGGGCGCTGGACCCGGTGGTGGGCAAGAGCGTGGTGGTCTACCTGCGCAAGCCCGGGGCCGGTGCATGAGCGGGCCACGGGTGCTCGACCGCGACGACGTGGCGCGGACGACGGCGTCGATCTCCCGGGTGCAGGAGAGGGACGGCGCGGTCCCGTGGGCCGCCGGCCAGCACACCGACGCCTGGAACCACGTCGAGGCGGCCATGGCCCTGCTCGTCGGCGACCAGCCGGAGGCTGCGGCCCGCGCCTACGACTGGTGCCTGGCCACGCAGCGCGCGGACGGGTCGTGGCCCAGGACAGTGCGCGACGGGGTCGTCGACGACGCGAGCGGCGAGACGAACATGTCGGCCTACCTCGCGGTCGGCGTCTGGCACCATTGGCTGGTCCGCCGCGACCTCCCGTTCGTACGGCGGTGCTGGCCGGCCGTGCGCCGCGGCCTGGACTTCGTCGTCTCGCTGCAGCAGGCGTTCGGCGGCGTCGCCTGGTCGCGGGCGGCCGACGGCCGGGTCGAGCCGGGCGCCCTGCTCGCGGGCAGCTCGAGCATCTACCAGTCGCTGCGAGCCGGCGTCGCGCTCTCGGACCTGCTCGGCGGCGCGCAGCCGGAGTGGGAGCTGGCCGTCGGGCGGCTGGGCCACGCGCTGCGCGAGCACCGTGACCTCTTCCTGGACAAGTCGACCTACTCCATGGACTGGTACTACCCGGTGCTCGGCGGGGCGGTGCGCGGGTCGGCCGGACGGGCGCTGGTCGCGAGCCGCTGGGACCAGTTCGTGGTGCCCG
>JAICKK010000203.1 GCA_025927955.1 Nocardioidaceae bacterium | reverse complement strand
TACGATCACTCACGAAGTGCCCGTTCTGTGAGGGGTTCTGGACTCTCGACAAGCCCAATTCTCCCTTACAGGACAGGCACTCCCTCGCTTCTCAACCCCGTGTCACCCGACCCCGCGTGAAACACGCAGGCTAGGGCTGGCCCAGGGCGGCGGTCCGGCGCGTCGGCTCCGTGGCCTGCTCGCAGGCCGGACGGCCGGTCGTCACGCGGGACGCAGCAGGTAGTGTCGTTCTGCGGGCGCCGGCCGCGGCGCCGTACCCCTGATCTGCAGTCCGTTCCCCGAGTTGCCGCAAGGAGAGAGCTCCCATGACCGTTCGCGTGGGTATCAACGGATTCGGCCGGATCGGCCGCAACTTCTTCCGCGCCGTCCAGGCCCTCAACGCCAACGGCGGCGCCGACATCGAGGTGGTCGCCGCCAACGACCTCGGTGACCTCAAGACGATGGCGCACCTGCTCAAGTACGACTCGATCCTCGGCCGCTTCCCCGCCGAGGTGTCGGTCGTCGAGGACGGCATCGCGGTCGGCGGCACGACGCTGAGGATCCTCGCCGAGCGGGACCCCGCCCAGCTGCCGTGGAAGGACCTCGGCGTCGACGTGGTCGTCGAGTCCACCGGCTTCTTCACCGACGCGCAGAAGGCCAGGGCCCACATCGACGGGGGCGCCAAGAAGGTCATCATCTCGGCCCCGGCGAAGAACGAGGACGTCACGATCGTGATGGGCGTCAACCACACGTCGTACGACCCCGACAGGCACCACCTGATCTCCAACGCGTCGTGCACCACGAACTGCCTGGGCCCGATGGCCAAGGTGCTGCACGAGGAGTTCGGGATCGTGAAGGGCCTGATGACCACGATCCACGCCTACACCCAGGACCAGAACCTCCAGGACGGTCCGCACAAGGACCTGCGCCGGGCCCGGGGGGCCGCGATCAACATCGTGCCGACCTCCACCGGTGCCGCCAAGGCCATCGGCCTGGTCATGCCGGAGCTGAAGGGCAGGCTCGACGGCTACGCGCTGCGGGTGCCCGTCCCCACCGGCTCGGCCACCGACCTGACCTTCGAGGCGGGCCGCGAGACGTCGACCGACGAGGTCAACGCGGCGGTCAAGGCGGCCGCCGAGGGCGAGCTCAAGGGCTTCCTGACCTACACCGAGGACCCGATCGTGTCCTCCGACATCGTCACCGACCCCAGCTCCTGCATCTTCGACGCCGGGCTGACCAAGGTGATCGGCAACCAGGTCAAGGTGGTCGGCTGGTACGACAACGAGTGGGGCTACTCCAACCGCCTCGCAGACCTGGTCACCTACGTGGGCGACTCCCTGTAACCCCCGACCCGTCCGCGGTCGGGCGGGGTGCACCCGTGCCGGCCCGCGGACGAGCATGCCTGCTGGAGGGCAGATGACCGACCAGATCGACCGGCTGGGGGACCTTCGCGGCAAGCGCGTCCTGGTCCGCTCCGACCTCAACGTCCCGCTCGACGGCGACCGGATCACCGACGACGGCCGGATCCGGGCCAGCGTGCCCACGATCAGGCGGCTCGCGGACGCGGGCGGGCGGGTCGTCGTGACCGCGCACCTGGGCCGGCCCAAGGGCGCGCCCGACCCGCGCTACTCCCTGCGTCCGGTCGCCGTCCGGCTCGGCGAGCTCCTCGGCGCCGACGTCGCGTTCGCCGAGGACACGGTCGGCGAGTCCGCGCACGCGGTCGTGGACGCGCTCGGGGACGGCCAGGTCGCGGTCCTGGAGAACGTCCGCTTCGACGAGGGCGAGACCAGCAAGGACGACGCGGTCCGCGGTGCCTTCGCCGACCGGCTGGCGGAGCTCGCCGACGTGTTCGTCAGCGACGGGTTCGGGGTCGTGCACCGCAAGCAGGCCTCCGTGTACGACGTGGCGCAGCGTCTCCCGCACGCCATGGGCGGCCTCGTCGCCGCGGAGGTCGACGTGCTGCGCCGGCTCACCTCGGACCCGGAGCGCCCCTTCGTCGTGGTGCTCGGCGGGTCCAAGGTCTCCGACAAGCTCGGCGTGATCGACAACCTGCTCGGCAAGGCCGACCGGCTGCTCATCGGCGGCGGCATGGTGTTCACGTTCCTGGCGGCGCAGGGTCACGAGGTGGGCCGCAGTCTGCTGGAGAACGACCAGGTCGACGCCTGCCGGGCCTACCTGGAGCGCGCGGCCGCCGAGGGCGTGCAGATCCTGCTGCCCACCGACGTCGTCGTGGCCCCTGAGGTCAGCGCGGACGCCGAGCCCACCGTCGTACCCGCCGACCGGATCCCCGCCGACCAGATCGGCCTCGACATCGGCCCCGAGTCGGGGCGGGCGTTCGCTGCGGCCCTCGCGGACGCGCGGACCGTGTTCTGGAACGGTCCGATGGGCGTCTTCGAGATCGACGCGTTCGCCGGCGGCACCCGGGCGGTCGCCCGGGCGCTCACCGGGATCCACGGCCTCTCCGTGGTCGGCGGCGGCGACTCCGCGGCCGCCGTGCGCGGGCTCGGGTTCGACGAGAGCGCCTTCGGGCACATCTCGACCGGTGGCGGAGCCAGCCTCGAGTACCTCGAGGGCAAGGACCTGCCCGGCCTCGACGTCCTCGACGACTGACCCCGTCCCGCCCGCCACCCCACGACCAGACAGGCACCGATCTCCATGGCCAAGCAGACCCGCGTCCCGCTCATGGCGGGCAACTGGAAGATGAACCTCAACCACCAGGAGGCGGTGGTCCTCGTCCAGAAGCTGGCCTGGACGCTGGCCGACAAGAAGCACGACTTCGGCCGCGTCGAGGTCGTCGTCGTGCCGCCCTTCACCGACCTCAGGAGCGTGCAGACGCTCGTGGACGGCGACCGGCTGGAGATCCGGTACGGCGCCCAGGACGTGTCCGACCAGGACGACGGCGCGCACACCGGCGACATCTCGGCGAGCATGCTCGCCAAGCTCGGCTGCTCCTACGTGGTCGTGGGCCACTCCGAGCGCCGTGACGACCACGCCGAGACCGACGAGCTGGTCAACGCCAAGGCCCACAAGACCCTCGACGCCGGCATGACCCCGATCGTCTGCGTCGGGGAGGGGCTCGACGTACGCCAGGACGAGCGGCACGTCGAGCACGCGGTCGCCCAGCTCGACGGGTCGCTGTCGGGGCTGGGCGCCGAGCAGGTCGCGGGCCTGGTGGTGGCCTACGAGCCGGTCTGGGCGATCGGCACCGGCGAGGTGGCCACCCCCGACGATGCCCAGGAGGTGTGCGCCGCGCTGCGAGCGCGGGTCGCGGAGGTCTGGGGACCCGAGGCGGCCGCGGCGGTCCGGCTCCTGTACGGCGGGTCGGTGAAGGCCGCCAACGTCGCAGGTATCATGGAGAAGCCGGATGTGGACGGCTGCCTCGTCGGTGGCGCCAGCCTGCAGGCCGACGAGTTCGGCGGCATCTGCCGCTTCTACGACATGCCCGTCATCTGAGGGCGTTCCCTGGGTTAGGATCTCTCACCGTGGTCATCACCTTCACCGTGCTGCTCGTCCTGACGAGCCTCCTGCTCATCCTGCTGGTCCTGCTGCACAAGGGCAGGGGCGGCGGGCTCTCCGACATGTTCGGCGGGGGCGTCTCGAGCGGTCTGGGTGGGTCGTCGGTGGCCGAGCGCAACCTGGACCGGATCACGGTCGGCGCGGGCGTGATCTGGTTCGCCTGCATCGTGGCGCTCGGGCTGCTGCTGAAGTCCGGCGGCTGACCCGGCGCCGCCGGGTCTCGTCCATGTTCGTCTCGACGGGAGTGCACGAGTGGCAGTAGGTGGAGGCAACGCCATCCGGGGCAGCCGGGTCGGGGCCGGCCCGATGGGGGAGGCGGAGCGCGGGGAGGCGGCCCCCCGGCAGACCGTGGTCTACTTCTGCGCCCACGACCACGAGTCGGTGATCACGTTCGCCGTGGAGGCGCAGATCCCGTCGTCGTGGGACTGCCCGAGGTGCGGGCTGCCCGCGAGCCTCGACTCCGACAACCGGCCGCCGCCGCCGAAGATCGAGCCGTACAAGACCCACCTCGCCTACGTGAAGGAGCGCCGCTCCGACCAGGAGGCCGAGGACATCCTGGACGAGGCGATCAAGACGCTGCGCGACCGGCGCAGGCGCGGCGACATCGTCTTCTGACCTTCCCACCCGGTCGGACCGGGGGGGCTACGGGGATGCGGCCGACACGTAGGCCAGCATCCGGTCGAGCACCGCGCTGGCCCGGCGGATCTCGATGCCTGCCGGGGGAGGCGTGTCCTCCAGGTCGGCCCAGAAGGGGAAGACCGTGCCCACCCGGTACTCCTGGCTGAGCCGGGCGCAGATCCGCGCAGCGTCGCGCACCACCCGCGCGTCCACCGACCAGAAGGTCTCGAAGCGGCGCGGCCCGCCGGGGTCGTGCTCGGGTCGCTCCCAGCCCACCAGGCACCCCGGGCGGTCGCCGGCGTCGCACACCAGCACCCACTCCCTGTTCAGGGGCGAGCCGAAGGGCACCGGCACCTCCAGCGGCTCCCCGGCCGTGTCCGGCGGCGCGCCGTCCCGCTGGTCGAAGTCGGCGAACACGATCGTCCTGCGGGCGCCGCGAGACAGCTCCCGCCACCGCGCCCGGGACGCGTCGTAGAAGCCGGTGCGCTGGAAGGCGCCGAACAGCAGCGGCTCCTCGGCCTCGGCGCAGCACTCGTCCTCCATCGCCCGGCACAGCGCGAGCAGGACCGGCTTGGCGAGCACCTGGACCCGTAGGTCGAGATGGCGCCGGCGCAGCCCGGCGAAGACCGACGTCTCCGCCCTCTGGACGTGGGCGCGCGCCCGCTCCACGGCCAGCGGCATGCTCAGCCCGCTCGCCCGCAGGCGCTGGGTCTCCCTGACCAGCGCCACGTCGTCCTCGTCGTAGCGCCGGTGCCCGCTGTCGGCGCGCTGCGGGCTGGGGACGCCGTACCGGGTCTCCCACGTGCGCAGCGTGCCGGTGGCGACGCCGGTGCGCTCGGCGAGGTCCCCGATGGTCAGCGCGGCGGTGTCCTGCTCTCGTGCGGCGATGTTGCCTCCTCAGTACGAGTAGGTATAGTTCAGCATAGTGCACAACCTACCGCTCGTCTCGCGGACGGCCCCTGGAGGACCTCGATGCGCCCACCGACGGACCCCGGACCGCTGGGGACGCTGCCCCGGCCCGTACCGGCTCGGCTACCCGGTGACGCGCGCCGCGACCGGCGACGCGGCACCGACGACCTGCTGGGCGACCACCTCGAACGGGTCGAGGAGGCGATGCGCCGGGCACTGGGAGCTCCGGGAGCCTCGCTGTGCCCCGACCCCGGCTACCGACGGCTCGCGCGGACCCTCAGCGAGGCCGCGGACGGCGGCAAGCGGTTCCGGCCGGCACTGCTGGCCGTCGCCTACCGTGCCTGGGGCGGGCGCGACCAGGACGCCGCGGCCGGCCTCGCCGCCGCCGTCGAGCTCCTGCACACCGCCTTCGTCGTGCACGACGACGTCATCGACGCCGACGACACCCGCCGCGGCCGGCCCAGCGTGCTGGGCGCGCACACCCGGGCCGCAGACGCCCTCGGCGTGGTGCCGGAGCGGGCCCGGGAGTACGGCGTCGCCGCCGGCATCCTCGCCGGGGACCTCGCGCTGACGGCGGCGGTGCGCACCGTGGCCACCTGCGCCGTCGAGCGGGAGGTGGTCGAGCGCCTGCTGGACCTCTTCGGCACGGTGCTTCATGTCAGTGCCGCCGGCGAGCTCGCGGACGTGTGGCTGGGCGTGGGGGCCGGGGAGCCCACGGTGGACGCCGCCCTGCTGGTGGCCGAGCGCAAGACCGCCGAGTACTCCTTCGCGCTGCCCCTGCAGGCCGCGGCGGTGCTGGCCGGAGCCCGCGCGGGGACCGTCGCGGCCGCCGGCGAGGTGGGGCGGTCCCTGGGCACCGCCTACCAGCTGCTCGACGACCTCCAGGGCGTGTTCGGCGACCCCGCGTCGACCGGGAAGAGCCGGCTCTCCGACCTCCGCTCCGGCAAGCAGACGGCCCTGGTGGCGCACGCCCGCACGACCGCGGCCTGGCCGACCGTGGCGCCGTACGTCGGGCTGGCCACGCTCACCGAGGAGGAGGCGGCCGTGGTCTGCGACCTGCTCACCGCCTCGGGGTCGCGCGCGTACGTCGAGGCGCTGGCGCGTGGCTACGTCGAGCGGGCGGTCGCCCACGCGCGCGCAGCCGGGATGCCGGCCGTGCTCGTCTCGTGGCTGACCGGGCTGACCGGGGACCTGCTGCGGGGCGTCGCGTGACCCGCACGGGCGTGCTGCGGGAGCCGGCCACCGCCGTCGACACCTACGGCTCGGTGGCCAGCCGCAGCGCCGCCGTCGTGATCGGCGGCTACTCCACGTCGTTCGGCGTCGCCTCGCGGCTGCTCGCCGAGCCGGTCCGCACCCACGTGCGCAACGTGTACGCCCTGGTGCGCATCGCGGACGAGATCGTGGACGACCCGGACTCGGAGCTGGACCCGGCCGCGCGGATGGCGGTGCTCGGCGACCTCGAGGCGGACACCGAGCGGGCGATGCGGCACGGCTACAGCAGCAACCTCGTCGTGCACGCCTTCGCGGGCACCGCGCGACGGGTGGGCATCGAGCCCGCTCTGGTCGAGGCCTTCTTCGCCTCCATGCGCACCGACCTGGTCGTCGCCGAGCACGATGCCGCCAGCATGGCGCGCTACGTCT
>JAICKK010000181.1 GCA_025927955.1 Nocardioidaceae bacterium | reverse complement strand
CATCGCCCGCAGCGCGTCGTCGTCGGTCTCGCCCGCACCCGAGGCGTCGTCGGCGTCCAGGCTCGCCTGCACCACCGGCCGGTCGTCCTTCGGCGGTCGGGACACCGGGTGGTCCCCGGGCATGAACCAGGCGGTGAACACCTCGTCGAAGCGCTCGAGGTCCTCCGGTCCGGAGCACAAGGTGGCGCGTCCGGCCCAGTACGTCGCCCGCTGCACGTCCAGCCCCACGAGGGCCGTCGCCTCCAGGAACGAGCGGGTCCGGTCCTGGGTCACCGGCACGCCCGCGGTCCGCAGCGCCCGGGCGAAGCCGACGAGCAGCTCGTCGGGCTGGTGGCGCACCACCGTGGGCGTCGCGGTGCTCATCTAGGCCAGCATCCGGTCCAGGGCCTGGCGCACCCGCTGCGCGTCCTCGCGGTACTTCACGACCGCGCCGAGCGTGCGGGCGGCGTTCTCCACGTCGAGCTCGGTGGCGCCCAGCGCGTCCAGTGCCCGGGCCCAGTCGAGGGTCTCCGCGACTCCCGGCGGCTTGAGCAGGCCCTCGGCGGTGCGCAGCCGCTGCACGAGCGCGACCACCTGGCGGGCCAGCGTCGCGGACACCTCGGGCGCGCGGGTGCGCACGATCTCCACCTCCCGGTCGAGCCCCGGGTGCTCCACCCAGTGGTAGAGGCAGCGCCGCTTCAGGGCGTCGTGCACCTCGCGGGTCCGGTTGGAGGTGAGCACCACGACCGGCGGGGTGGCCGCGGTGATGGTGCCCAGCTCGGGGATGGTGACCTGGTAGGTGGAGAGCACCTCCAGCAGGAACGCCTCGAACTCGTCGTCGGAGCGGTCGATCTCGTCGACCAGCAGCACCGCGGGGCTCTCCCGCAGCGCCCGCAGCACCGGACGCGCCAGCAGGAACCGCTCGTCGAACAGCGACTCCTCCGCGGTGGTGGCGTCGGTGACCGCGCCGCCCCCGGCCGCCTCGAGGGCCCGCAGGTGCAGGATCTGCCGCGGGAAGTCCCAGTCGTAGAGCGCCTGCCCGGCGTCGATGCCCTCGTAGCACTGCAGCCGCACCAGCGGCACCTGCAGCGCCTCGGCGAAGGCCTCCGCCAGCGCGGTCTTCCCGGTGCCCGGCTCGCCCTCGAGCAGCAGCGGGCGCTGCATCGCCAGCGCCAGGTAGCCGACCGTCGCCAGCGAGTCGTCGCACAAATAGCCGGTGGCGGCCAGCCGCGCGGCGAGCTCGTCGGGGGATCCGGGCACGGGCGGTCGCATGCTGCCCAGCATTCCCCACCCCTGCAAGCCGGGGGCGCCGAGGGTCACCGGTCGGTCACGTCCTCGGGGCGGTCGACGTCGCGCCCGGTCGCCAGGTCGCCGCACTCGCACGGCGTCGGCGGGTGCGCGGCGAGGTAGTCGCGTGCCCCCCGGTCGCCGCGGGCCACCTCCAGCACACCGGCCCAGTGGTCGCGGCCGATTAGCACGGGGTGGCCGGGGCGCCCGTCGTACGTCGCACGAACGAGGGCCGCTCGCGTCGGTCCCGCTCCCTCACGCGTCGCCAGCACCCGCCGTACGACGGGCGCGTCGACGTCGGGCAGGTCGACGAGGCTGACCAGCGCCGCGTCGGCGTCGTCGCGCTCGCGGAGGCCGGCGAGGCCGGCGCTCAGGGAGGCGCCCATGCCCTCGGCCCAGCCGGCGGCGTGCACCAGGTGGACCTGCGGGTCACCGGTCCACCCGGCCTCCTCCAGCAGCCGCGCGGCGTCGTCCCCGGCAGCGCCCACCACGACCGTCACCGACACGCAGCCCGCCTCGAGCAGCAGGCCGACCGACCGGTCGAGGTAGGGCACGCCGCGGGCGTCGCGCAGCAGCGCCTTCGGCCCGCCCATCCGCCGCCCGGCGCCGGCCGCCAGCAGCAGCCCGGCCACGCCGGCGCCCGTCCGCGGCTCGTCACGGCTCACGGGCCACCGTCTCCATGTCGAGCATCCTCCATGTCGTGCATCGCGCGCAGCACGTTGCCGGACCCGAGCCGCCGGAGGTCGTCCGCGGACCAGCCGCGGCCGCGGAGCTCCTCGAACAGCCGCGGGTAGCCCGAGACGTCCTCGAGCCCGGCCGGGAAGTAGGTCGAGCCGTCGTAGTCGCCGCCCAGGCCGACATGCGCCACGCCGGCGACCTCCCGCACATGGTCGACGTGGTCGGCGACGTCGGCGACGGTCGGCAGCGGCGGCGCACCGGCCGCGCGCTCGGCCATCACCGGCTCGGTGTCGGCGAGCCGGCGCGGGTCGCCGCCCCGCCGGCGCACCAGCTCCTGGCCCTCGTCGTACCAGTCGGCCCAGCGCTGGGAGACGAACTTCGGCACGAACGTCACCATGCACACGCCTCCGTTGCCCGCCAGCCGCGCGAGCACGTCGTCGGGCACGTTGCGCGGGTGGTCGCACAGCGCCCGGGCCGAGCTGTGGCTGAAGACCACCGGTGCGGCGGCGACGTCGAGCGCGTCGCGCATCACGTCGGCGGACACGTGGGAGAGGTCCACGAACATGCCGATCCGGTTCATCTCCCGCACCACCTCGCGGCCGAGGTCGCTCAGCCCGTGCAGGACCGGCTCGTCGGTCGCGGAGTCGGCCCACGGGACGTTCTCGTTGTGGGTCAGCGTCAGGTAGCGGACCCCGAGGGAGGCCATCGCCCGCAGCACGCCCAGCGAGGAGTCGATGCAGTGGCCGCCCTCCATGCCCATCAGCGAGGCGATCCGGCCCTGGCCCATCGCCTCCTCGGCCTCGTCGGCGGTCCGGCACAGCGCCAGGTCGTCGGGGAACCGGTCGACCAGCCGGTGCACGAAGTCCACCTGCTCCAGCGTGGCCGCGACCGCCGCGCCGCCGGCGAGCGAGCAGGGCACGTAGACCGACCAGAACTGGCCGGCAACCCCGCCGCGCCGCAGTCGCGGCAGGTCGGTGTGCAGCGCCGGCTCCCCCGCGGCCAGGTCGACGGCCGCCAGGTCGTAGCCGGCGTGCTCCCGCATCGCCCAGGCAAGGTCGTTGTGGCCGTCGAGGACCGGGATGCCCGTCATGGGCGCACTGTCTCAGGCCATGCGCTGGCGGGCGACGACCGGGTGCGCACGCGAGAGCGGGACCCACAGCGTGTAGCGGTCGGCGCGGAACGTCGAGCGCGACACCTCGACCGCGACCGTGCCGGCGAAGGAGCGCCGGGCGATCCGGAGCACCGGGTCACCGGCCCGCACCTCCAGCAGCTCGGCCTCGTCGGCCCGGGCCAAGGTGGCGTCCACGGAGTCCTCGCCCCACGTGGGCAGCAGGTCGCGTCGCTGCAGCTCGACGTAGAGGCTCTGCGGCAGGGGCTGCTCGAGGAAGTGCGGCACCAGGCTGTCGGCGAGGTAGGCGTCCTCCAGGCACATCGGGGTGCCGTCGGCCAGCCGCAGCCGCTGCCAGTGCACGACCTTCGCGCCCTCGTCCAGCTCGAGCGCCCGGGCCACCCCGGGCCCCGCGGACTCGATCCGGGCCAGCAGCGTGCGGGCGTCCGGCTTCAGCCCCCGCCTGGTCATCTCCTCGGTGAAGCTGGACAGCCGGATCGACACGTCGGCCTTGGCGCGCGCCACGAACGTGCCGCGTCCGGGGACCCGTTCGAGCAGGCCCTCCACGACCAGCGCGTCGAGCGCCTGGCGCACCGTCATCCGGGCCACGCCGAAGTGCTGGACGAGCTCCCGCTCGGAGGGGGCCGGGCTCCCGGGCTTCGCGTCCTGGATGAGGGAGCGGACGTACTCGCGGACCTGGACGTGCTTGTGCACCGCCGGTCGCATCGGGCCGGGTGTCATCACGTCGTCCATCGGCCCTCCCTGAACCCTCGGCTCACCTTAGCCGTTGCCGGATGGGGCGCGGCTAGACAACTTCGGACCCCTTGAGACCGCGGGGGCACCACCCATCCGGGGGATGGCCGACCTGGTCAGCGGGGTGAGCGGGGTGGTCAGCGCCGGGTGGTCAGCGGGGTGGTCAGCCGCAGGGTCCGGTCAGCGGGTGCTCAGCCGGTCCCGGACGGCGTCGGCGGCCACCTCGCGCAGGTCGTCGACGACCCTGCCGTCGGCCAGGAACAGGACCCGGTCGCAGTAGCCGGCCGCGACCGGGTCGTGGGTCACCATCACCACCGTGAGACCCATCTCGTCGACGGCCCGGCGCAGCAGCGTGAGCACCTCGCCGCCCGAGCGGGAGTCGAGGTTGCCGGTCGGCTCGTCGGCGAACACCACGGACGGCCGGCTGGCCAGCGCCCGGGCCACCGCCACCCGCTGCTGCTGGCCGCCCGAGAGCTGGTTCGGCCGGTGCCGCAGGCGGTCGCCGAGCTCGACGGTGTCGATGACCGTGCGGTACCACGCCGGGTCCGGCCGACGGCCGGCCAGGGACATCGGCAGCAGGATGTTCTCCTCGGCGCTGAGCGTCGGGACCAGGTTGAACGACTGGAAGACGAAGCCGAGCTCGTCGCGCCGCAGCCGCGTCAGGTCCTTGTCCTTGAGCCGGGTCAGCTCCGCGTCGCCGACGAACACCCGTCCGCTGGTGGGGGTGTCCAGGGCCGCGCAGCAGTGCATCAGCGTCGACTTCCCGGACCCGGACGGTCCCATCACGCCGGTGAGCTCCCCCGCGTGCACCTCGACGTCGACGCCGTCCAGGGCCGTCACGGCGGCGTCGCCCTCGCCGTACCGCTTGGTCAGGGACTCGGTGCGGACCGCGGCACGCCGCTGGACCGCCGACTCCCTCACGTCCTCACGGTACCGGTCGGCATCCCGCCGACCCGGCGCGTCTGCACCGCGCACCCCCGCCGACCCGGCGGGTCCGCCGCACGGTCGCCTCCGGACAGACGTACGGCGTGCGAGCGCGGGGCGAGCGGCGCGTCAGCGCACGCCGCGGGGGCGGAACTGGACGCTGACGCGAGGGCCGACGGGGCGGGCGGTCTTGAGCACCGCGTGCTCCCAGGTGCGCTGGCAGGAGCCACCCATCACGAGCAGGTCGCCGTGCCCGACCGGGAACGACAGCGAGGCACCGCCGGTGCGTGGACGCAACGAGAGCCGGCGCGCCTCGCCCAGCGAGAGGATCGCGACCATGGTGTCCTCGGTGCTGCTGCGACCGATGGTGTCGCCGTGCCAGGCCACGCTGTCGCGTCCGTCGCGGTAGAAGCACAGCCCCGCGGTGGTGAACGGCTCACGAAGCTCCTGGGCGTAATGGGCGCCCAGCGCCTCCCGCGCCCGCACCAGCAGCGGGTCCGGCAGCGCCTCGCCCTCGCCGTAGAACTTCAGCAGCCGGGGGACGTCGACGACGTTGTCCCACATCGTGCGCCGCTCGGCGTGCCAGGGCACCTCGCGAACCAGCCTCGCGAACAGTTCGTCGGACCCCGAGACCCAGCCCGGACGCACGTCCACCCAGGCGCCGCGGGTGAGCTGGTGGCGCCGTACCGAGCCGGCCAGTGTCCCCAGGCGAGGCCCCGCGCCCGCCTCCGCATCGGCGAGGGCCGTGTCCGAGAGGGCCGCGTCGAACAGCGACGCCTGGAACTCCACGCTCATGCGCCTCATGCTACGCCGTCTCGAACAGGTGTTCTACCTGGTCCTTCGCCGAGGCGTCCTGTTCCGCGCTCCGCAGGGCGCCGAGGCGTCCTGTTCCGTGCTCCGAAGTGCGCCGAGGCGTCCCGTTCCGCGATGCGACCACGGCGCCGGAAAACCCGGATGCGGGTGTCGGAGCGGGATGAAACGCTTCTGAGGTGAGCACCACGACCAGCAGCCCGCGGCCGCCGCTGCGTGACTTCTGGCGCGACCTGCCCCGCGAGGGGCGCTACCTGCTCGCGGTGGTGGCGTTCCAGTTCATCGGCACCGGGCTGGTGCTGCCGTTCTGGGTGGTCTACCTGCACGAGATCCGTGGGTTCGGCCTGGACAGCGTGGGACTGCTGATGGGGCTGCTGTCCGCGGCCGGATTCCTCGTCGTCGGTCCCGGCGGAGCGCTCATCGACCGTGTGGGGCCGCGCCGCACGATGCTGGCCAGCCTGGTGATGTCCTGCGTGGGCGAGCTCGTGATGGCGTTCGCGACCACGCTCCCGGCGGCGGTGGTCGGGCTGTCGTTGGTCGGGGCCAGCTTCGGGCTCTCGTGGCCGTCCTCGCAGTCGCTGGTCGCCTCGATCGTGCCCTCGCCGATCCGCCAGCGCTACTTCGGGATGAACTTCGCCCTGCTCAACCTCGGCATCGGTATCGGCGGCGTGGCCGGCGGGCTCGTCGCGGACGTCCACCGACCGCTCACCTTCCAGCTGATGTACGTCGTGGAGTCGGCCAGCTACGTCCCCGCGATGGTGCTGCTGCTCGGGCCGCTGCGACACGCAGGCGGCCCGGTGCGCCGCCCGGCGCAGGTCGGCCCCGCTGCCCCGGTGGGGTACCTCTCGCTGCTGCGCCGGCCCGCGGTGCTCTCGCTGACCATGCTCTCGTTCGCCACGGCGTTCGTCGGCTACGCCCAGCTCAACGCCGGCATGCCGGCGTACGCGAGGGCGGTCAGCGAGGTCTCCACCCGTGGCCTGGGCTGGGCCTTCGCCGCCAACACCCTGGTGATCGTGGCGCTCCAGCTCGTGGTGCTCCGGCGCATCGAGGGCCGGCGGCGCACCCGCGTCGTGGTGGTGATGTCGCTGCTGTGGGCGGCCGCCTGGCTGCTGCTGGCGGGCAGCTCGCTGGTGCCCGGCACCGTCGGCGCCACCCTGCTCGTGGCCGGGTGCGCCTCCGTCTTCGCGCTGGGCGAGACGCTGATGCAGCCGAGCCTGCCCGCCATGGTCAACGACATGGCGCCCGACCACCTGCGCGGCCGGTACAACGCGGTCACGTCCGTCGGCTTCCAGGCCGCCTCGGTGACGGGGCCGCCCGTCGCCGGCTTCCTGGTCGGCCGCGGCCTCGGGTCGGTGTGGATCGGGCTGCTGCTGGGCGGGCTGGTGCTGGTCGCCGTGATCTCGCTGCGCTGGGTCGAGCCGCAGCTGACGCCCATCGCCCTCGGTCTGAGAGCCGATGCCGCAGGTCCGCTGGCCGACGCACCCATGCGCCCGGGCGTGGACCGGGGCCCCCTCCCCGCGCACCCCATCCCGGCCGAGGCTTCCGACCGCTCCTGAGCGCGAACGATGGCCCTCCGCGGGCCGGTCGCCGGGCACACGACGGTACGTCGACTGGGCTTCGTCGTACGTCGATGTCGTCAGCCCGACGGGCCACGGAACAGGACGCCTCGGCGCCGTACCCATCACGGAACAAGACGCCTCGGCGCAAACCCCACCACAGAACAGGACGCCTCGGCGATTCCCCCAGCAAAGGCCGAAGGGCCCCGGCGTGACAGCCGGGGCCCTTCGGTTCGTGCGTGGGGTGGTCTCGACAGGCTCGACCACCCGTGGCGTGGCTGGACTCAGAAGTCCATGCCGCCCATGCCACCGGACGGGTCGGGCATGGCCGAGGCCTTCTCCGGCTTGTCGGCCACGACGGCCTCCGTGGTCAGGAACAGCGCGGCGATCGACGCGGCGTTCTGCAGCGCCGAGCGCGTCACCTTGGCCGGGTCGAGGATGCCCTCGGCGATCATGTCGACGTACTCGCCGGTGGCCGCGTTCAGGCCGTGGCCCGAGGCCAGGTTGCGCACCTTCTCCGCGACCACGCCACCCTCGAGACCGGCGTTGATGGCGATCTGCTTGAGCGGAGCCTCGGTCGCGACGCGGACGATGTTCGCGCCGGTGGCCTCGTCACCCTCGAGCTCGATCTTCTCGAACGCAGCGTCGGCGGCCTGGACGAGAGCGACGCCACCACCGGCGACGATGCCCTCCTCGACGGCGGCCTTCGCGTTGCGGACGGCGTCCTCGATGCGGTGCTTGCGCTCCTTGAGCTCGACCTCGGTGGCCGCGCCGACCTTGAT
>JAICKK010000040.1 GCA_025927955.1 Nocardioidaceae bacterium | reverse complement strand
CGGCGCCGACCGCGTCGAGGGCTGCCTGTTCGGGCACGGCGAGCGCACCGGGAACGTCGACCTGGTGACCCTCGGGATGAACCTGTTCAGCCAGGGCATCGACCCGAAGATCGACTTCGCCGTGGGTGGAGGCATCGACGAGATCCGGCGCACGGTCGAGTACTGCACCCAGCTGCCCGTGCACCCGCGGCACCCCTACGCCGGCGACCTGGTCTACACGGCGTTCAGCGGGTCCCACCAGGACGCGATCAAGAAGGGTCTCGAGGCGCTGGACGCGGCCGCGGCCGAGGCCGGCCGCCCGGTGTCCGAGCTGCCGTGGGAGGCCCCGTACCTGCCGATCGACCCGCACGACGTGGGCCGCACCTACGAGGCCGTCATCCGGGTCAACAGCCAGTCCGGCAAGGGCGGCGTGGCCTACATCCTCAAGTCCGAGCACAAGCTGGACCTGCCGCGCCGGCTGCAGATCGAGTTCAGCCGCGCAGTGCAGCGGCACACCGACGAGGAGGGCGGCGAGATGTCGCCGGCCGACATCTGGACGGCGTTCCGCGCGGAGTACCTCGACCGCGAGACCCCGCTGAAGCTGAACTCCGTGCACACCTCCTCGGCGGCGGGGGAGCGGGACGCCCTGACCGTCAACGTGTACGTCGACGGCGAGCTGCGCACGCTCTCCGGCGCCGGCAACGGCCCGATCGCGGCGTTCGTGGCCGCACTCGGCGACCTGGCCGACGACGAGGTGTCGCGCGGCAGCGTGCTGTTCGAGAACCGCAACGACATCCGGGTCCTCGACTACCACGAGCACGCGCTGTCCTCGGGGGGTGACGCGTACGCGGCGGCCTACGTGGAGTGCGCGGTCGGAGACCAGATCCTGTGGGGCGTCGGCGTCGACCCGAACATCGTCACCGCCTCGCTCAAGGCCGTCATCAGCGCGGTCAACCGCGCCTGAGCGGGGCTGCCGGCGGGGACCAGTGGAGCTTCGGGTCCTGCCGCGGGGAGTGAGCCCCGTTAGTCTGTCGGGATGGCCGATGCACAGGACTTCCTCGCCGTCGACGACCTCCTCAGCGAGGAGGACCGCGCGATCCGCGACACGGTCCGGGCCTTCGGGCACAACGAGCTGAGGCCGCACGTCGCGGAGTGGTACGAGCACGGCACGCTTCCCGACGACCTCGGCCCCCGGCTCGGCAAGCTCGGGCTGCTCGGGATGCACCTGGAGGGCTACGGCTGCGCGGGCACCAGCGCGACGGCGTACGGCGTGGCCTGCCGCGAGCTGGAGGCGGTGGACTCGGGGCTGCGCAGCTTCGTGTCGGTGCAGGGGTCCCTGGCGATGTTCGCGATCCATCGCTGGGGCAGCGCCGCGCAGAAGGACGAGTGGCTGCCGCGGATGGCCGCCGGCGAGGCGCTCGGCTGCTTCGGGCTCACCGAGCCGGACGCCGGCAGCGACCCCGCCTCGATGCGCACGCGGGCGCGCCGCGACGGGACCGACTGGGTGCTGTCCGGCAGCAAGATGTGGATCACCAACGGGACGATCGCCGACGTGGCGGTGGTCTGGGCCCGCGTCGAGGACGGCGGGGACGACGACGGGATCCGCGGGTTCCTCGTCCCCACCGACAGCCCGGGCTTCACCGCCACGAAGATCGCGCGCAAGCTGTCGCTGCGCGCGTCGGTCAGCGCCGAGCTGTCCCTCGACGGGGTGCGGCTGCCCGGTGACGCCGTGCTCGCCGAGGTCCGCGGCCTCAAGGGACCGCTGACCTGCCTCAACGAGGCGCGCTACGGGATCCTGTGGGGCGCGGTCGGAGCGGCGCGTGCCTGCTTCGAGGAGGCGCTGTCCTACTCCCTCGAGCGCACCCAGTTCGGGCAGCCGATCGCGTCCTTCCAGCTCTCCCAGAGGAAGCTCGCCGAGATGGTCGTCGCGGTGAACAACGCGTCTCTGGTCGCCGTACAGCTCGGGCGGCTCAAGGACGCCGGCCGGCTCACGCCGGCGCAGGTCTCCTACGGCAAGCTCGCCAACGTGCGGGCCGCCCTCGACACCGCCCGCACCGCTCGCACGATGCTCGGAGGCGCCGGCATCACCTTGGACCACACGGTGATGCGGCACATGAGCAACCTGGAGACGGTGCTCACCTACGAGGGCACCGAGGAGATGCACACGCTCTCCGTCGGCGCCGAGCTGACCGGCATCCGCGCGTTCCGCTGAGGCCGCGCGACGCCGCGCCAACGCGGCCGTGACGGTGCGGTGACGAGCGCCCTCCACAGTGTCGGGGTCCGGACCCGACGACCGTGGACGGAGCACGATCATGGCCACTCCCGCACGCGTCCCCCTGCGAGGCAGCCACCGGGACGCGCCGCTCGCGCCCCGCATCGCCGCGGCGCCCCCGCGTGAGGTCATCACGGTCACGGTGCATCTGCGCGGTCCGGACCGGGCGGTGCAGGCGCAGCTGGCCGCCCTCGCCGGGCAGCCGCGCGGTGCGCGCGCGTACCCGAGCCGGGCCGAGTTCGTACGACGGTTCGGCGCGCGGCCCGAGGACGTCGCGGCGGTTCGCCGCTTCGCCCGCAACCACGGGCTCAACGTCGTCGTGGCGGACCGCGCGAAGCGGACCGTGAAGCTCAGCGGCACCGTGGCCGCGATGAACCGGGCGTTCGGGGTCGACCTCGGGGTGCACCGGCTCGAGCACCGGCTGTTCCGCGGCCGGAGCGGTCCCATCACGCTGCCGCGACACCTCGAGCCCCGGGTCGTCGCCGTCCTGGGCCTGGACACCCGGCCGGCGGCGCGCGCCCACCTGCGGTTCGGGGCGACGCTTCGCGGCGCCTTCCGCCCGTTCGCCGGCCCGGCCGCCGCGTTCAACGCCGCCGAGGTCGCCAGCCTCTACCAGTTCCCCCAGGCGACCGGTGCCGGCCAGTGCGTCGCGATCGTCGAGCTCGGCGGCGGGACCCGCCAGCAGGACCTTCAGCAGTACTTCTCCCAGAACGGGCAGCCGATGCCCACGATCGTCTCGGTCGGCGTCGACGGCGCCTCGAACACGCCGACCGGCGACCCGAACAGTGCCGATGGCGAGGTCATGCTCGACGTCGAGGTCGTCGGGTCGATCGCCCCGCAGGCGAGGATCGCGGTGTACTTCGCGCCCAACACCGACCAGGGCTTCGCCGACGCGGTCCTGGCCGCCGTGCACGACCAGACCAACAACCCGGGCGTGATCTCCATCAGCTGGGGCAAGCCCGAGGACCAGTGGACGGGCACTGCCAGGGCGGCCATGGGGCAGGCGTTCCAGGCCGCCTCGCTGCTCGGCATCACGGTCTTCGCCGCCTCCGGGGACAACGGCAGCGCCGACCGGGTGAACGACGGGAAGGCCCACGTCGACTTCCCGGCGGCGAGCCCGCTCGTCGTCGGCTGCGGCGGCACGCGCCTGGAGTCCGCGGCCGGACAGATCACCGCGGAGACGGTCTGGTCGACCCCCGGCGGTGGCGCCACCGGCGGCGGCGTCTCGAGCGTCACGCCCGTGCCCGCGTACCAGGCCTCGATCAACCCGACGTCGGCGAACCCCGGGGCCGGTCCCGGCCGCGGCGTTCCGGACGTGGCCGGCAACGCCGACCCCCAGACCGGGTACAAGGTGCTCGTCGACGGGCAGTCGTTCGTGATCGGCGGCACCAGCGCGGTCGCACCGCTGTGGGCGGGGCTCACCGCGCTGGTGCAGCAGTCGCTCGGTCACCGGGTCTCCCCGCTCCTGCCCGCCCTGTACCGCGCGGCCGGCAGCTTCCGTGACGTCGTCTCGGGAAGCAACGGTGCCTACTCCGCGGCCGCGGGGTGGGACGCCTGCACCGGGCTCGGCAGCCCGAAGGGCACCGCGCTGCTCGCCGCCCTCGGCTCCGGCACGGGTCCGCACCCCGCTCCCCACCCGGCTCCTCAGCCGGCCCCGCACCCGGTGCCCGCGCCGCATCCGGTGCCGCATCCGGTGCCGCATCCGGTGCCGCACCCCGTCCCGCACCCCGTCCCGCATCCGGTGCCGCATCCCGTCCCGCACCCGGTGCCGGCACCTCATCCTGTCCCGGCGCCGGGACCGGGACCTGCACCGCAGCCGTCGCCGAGCCCGTCGCCGACTCCGAGCCCGAGCCCGTCGCCCACTCCGTCACCGAGCCCGAGCCCGTCGCCGAGCCCGTCGCCGAGTCCCAGCCCGAGCCCGTCGCCGAGTCCCGGTCCGAGCCCGTCGCCGAGCCCGTCGCCGAGTCCGAGCCCGAGTCCCGGTCCGAGCCCGAGCCCGTCGCCGAGCCCGAGCCCCAGTCCGTCGCCGAGCCCCAGCCCGTCGCCGAGCCCGAGTCCCAGCCCGTGGCCGAGCCCCAGCCCGTCGCCGAGCCCGAGCCCCAGCCCGTCGCCGAGCCCCAGCCCGTCGCCGAGCCCGAGCCCCTCGCCGAGCCCCAGCCCGTCACCGAGCCCGAGCCCGTTCCCCTCGCCGAGCGCCGCGGGGCCGGCCACGCAGGAGCAGGCGCCCGCACGACGCCGGCCCGCGGCCAAGCGGACCGCCCGCTCCACGGAGGCGGCGTCCGGCGCAGCCACCACGACCGGCGGCTCGCGCAGCCGGGCGACCCGGTCGACCCGGTCGGCGGCGAGCCGTCAGAAGGGCGAGGGCAGCGGGCGATGACCGTCTCCACCGAGCCCGACGCCGCCTCACGGGCTCAGCCCCTGGGTCTGGAGAGAGCCGACCACCCGGGCGCGTCCTGGTCGGAGGCGGACCTCGCCGGGGTGCTGGCCAACCGGCGCTGGCTGGTGGACCGGCGCCCCTTCCGGCACGTGCGCGCCGGCAACGTGTTCACCCCTGCGTTCTACGAGGAGGTCCGGGCCGCCTTCGACGCGCGGCTCACCGACGAGGCGGCCCTGCACTACGCCCGGCAGCACGACTTCTACGGCGCGCCGATGCGCGCGGACACCACCGGCCCCCTCGGCGTCTTCTGGGCGCCGCGGTTCCACCAGATGTTCGTCGACATCTTCGGGGTGGAGTTCTCCGGGCTGGTGACCGGTGGGGTGCACCGCCACCATCCGGGCAGCCGGGACGGCTTCCCGCACAACGACATCAGTCCCGAGCACCTGTCCGCGCTACCGGACGGCGAGGTCCTGGTCAGCGGGAACGAGCAACCGGCCGAGGGCCCCTACGTCCGCGCCGTCGCGATCCTCTACTACCTCAACAACGGGCCGTGGGCTCCGGGGGACGGCGGCGAGACCGGCCTCTACCGCCACTGGCGCGATCGCGTGACCGAGCCGGTCGCGGCCGCTCCGCCTCGGGACAACACCCTGCTGGCCTTCGAGTGCACGCCGTACTCCTACCACTCCTTCCGGGCCAACCGACAGCGGCGTGACAGCGTCATCGTCTTCCTGCACCGTCGCCTGGACGGCTACCTCGACCAGTGGGGCGACGACGGCATCGCGCAGTACGCGGACGGCTGAGGAGAACCGATGAGGACACGCACCTCGCAACGCCGGGTCTGCCTGCTGACCGGTGCGGGAGGCCGGCTGGGCTCGGACTTCTGCCGACGGTACGGCGCGTCGTACGACATCGCCGCGGTGTGCCGGCGGCGTCGCCCCGACGTGGCCGACCAGGACCGCCGCTACGTCGACCCGCTGCGCCCGGACCGTCGCCACGACGCCGTCGAGATCTTCACGATCGAGGCGGACCTGCGTCGGCCCGGGGAGCCGGAGCGGGTCGTGGACACCGCCCTGGCCCACTTCGGGCGCGTCGATCTGCTGGTGAGCGCGGCCGCGCACGTCGAGCGGGAGCGGCTGACCGCGCTCTGCGAGTCGACGTCCTTCCTCGACGACGCGATGTACGTCAACGCCACCGTGCCGGCCCTGCTGGCCGCGAGCCTGGCGAGGGCGTTCTGGGACGGTCGGCGCGCCGAGAACGTCGAGCAGCGGCGCAACGTGGTCAACGTCTCGAGCGGGGCCGGTCTCGGCTACGTCGACAGTCCCGGCCTGGCCGCCTACAGCGCCTCCAAGGTGGCGCTGAACTTCCTGACCTGCTACCAGGCGGCCGAGCTGCGGGGGATGGGCGTGCGGGTCAACGCCATCGCCCCGACGACCTTCCCCGAGCTCATCCCCACCGAGCGGGTCAGCGACCAGATCGTGTCCGTGGACTCCGGCGAGCTCAACGGGCAGATCGTCGAGCTGCTGTGACGGTGGCCGGCCCGGTCGAGGCGAACCGGCGGGCGTGGGACCACTGGGCCACCCTCGGCTCGGTGGCCTCGGTTCCCGTCGGCCGGCTGACGCCCGTGCAGGCGCGCGGCCTGCTGGACCCGGACGGCTGGCTGCCCTGGCGCGAGATCCGCCGGGTCGTCGTGCTGGCCGGCGCCGGCGGGCAGCAGGGACCGGCGTTCGCCATGCTGGGCTGCGAGGTGACCGTGGTCGACGTGTCGCCGGGCCAGCTCGCGCTGGACCGTCGGGTCGCCGACGAGCTGGGGCTGGACGTGCGCTGCGTGCAGGCGGACATGTCCCGGCTCGGCGAGCTCCGGCTGGCGGGCGTCGACCTGGTGTACCAGCCGATCTCGACCTGCTACACGCCTGACGTGCGCGCGCTCTACCGGCAGGTCCGGGCGGTGCTGCGGCCCCGCGGGCTCTACCGGGTCGAGCACTGGAACCCGGTGCACCTGCGGCTGTGGGCCCTGGGGTCCTTCGACGGCACGGCGTACCGGCTGGCCGCGTCGCTGCCCGGCGAGCCGATCGTCTCGACGGTCGCCACCGGACCGTCCGGCGAGTCGCTGCTGGAGAGCTGGACCTACCCGCACAGCCTGTCCGAGCTCCTCGGTGGACTCGGCGACGCGGGGTTCGCGGTCCGGCGGCTCGCCGAGGACTGCGGGGGCGATCCCACGGCCCCGCCCGGCAGCGAGGCGCACCTGGCGTCCGTCGTACCCCCGTTCTTCCGGCTGCTCGCGCGCCGCGTCACCTGAGCGCCTCAGGCCAGGGACGCCTCGTCGAGCAGCCAGCGGCGACGCTCGACGAGGTACTGCTGCACCCACTCCTCGGTC
Organism: Nocardioidaceae bacterium; assembly: GCA_025927955.1. GTDB lineage: Bacteria > Actinomycetota > Actinomycetes > Propionibacteriales > Nocardioidaceae > Nocardioides_B. The sequence goes on along the minus strand of JAICKK010000040.1, from coordinate 15,482 downwards.
AGCCCGTCGCGCTGCCGGCGCAGCCGTGGTGGTGGCAGCACCAGCCCCGACGGCCAGGGCACGCCGACGTGGGCGACCACGGCGCGGACGGCCGGCTCGTAGTCCTCGACCAGGTCCTCGTACACCAGGTGCAGCACGTCGGCACCGAGGTCGTCGAAGAACACCGTCCAGCGTCGTTCCTGGTCACGAAGCGACTGCTCCAGGAGGCGGATCCGCGCCCAGTCCGGCTCCGGGTCGGGTCGCCGCAAATCCTCCCCGACGACGTGGTACCACGCGGTGGTGCGCCCGGCGCGGTACCACGAGACCGCCTGCCGGACGACGTCCTCGCGGCGCAGGTGGACCACGCGCGGGTCGGGGAAGAAGGTGCGCACGAGCGTGGCCTCGTCGAGCCCGGACGTCTCCGGCAGCGTGCGCAGGGACTCGCACAGCTCGACGAGCTCCCCGTGGTGCAGCTTCGCGGCGAACGACCCGTTGGGCGTGGTGCCCACCTCGAACGTCTTGGCGAGGAAGTCCGCGAAGGTGCGGATGCTCGGATGCCCCCAGTGGCCGAGATAGTCCTCCCGGAACTCGTGCCAGTAGTACTCCTCGGGCACTCCGGCCACGCCGGTCGACTTCACCGCGTCGGCCAGCAGCCAGCTGCCCGAGCGCTGCAGGGAGCAGAGCAGCAGGCTGCGCACCGGTGAGGTCACGGCGCCAGCCGCCGGTAGCGCCGGCCCGGTCGCCGCCCGCCCTCGGCCGGCCCGGCCATGACCGGCGCCGGCGGCGGGACCGGCTGCGGGTCCGGCAGCGGCTGGGGCAGCGGCTGGGGCAGGGGGTGGGGCAGCGGGTAGGGCAGCGGGATCGGCACCGGGTGTGGCCCCGGATGCGGCGCCGGATGCGGTTGTGGGTGGGGGTGCGGGTGGGGGTGGGGGTGCGGGTGCGGGTGCGGGTGCGGGTGGGGATGGGGGTGCGGCAATGGATGCGGATGCGGCACTGGGTGGGGGTGCGGGTGGGGGCTCGGCGAGGGGGAGGGGCTGGGTGAGGGTGACGGGCTCGGTGAGGGGGACGGGCTCGGTGAAGGTGAGGGGCTCGGTGAGGGTGAGGGGCTCGGTGAGGGGGACGGGCTCGGTGAAGGTGACGGGACCGGGGAAGGGGAAGGCGACGGGGACGGGACTGGGGAGGGGACCGGGGACGGCGACGGCGAGGGGACCGGCGACGGCGACGGCGAGGGGACCGGCGACGGCGAGGGGACCGGCGAAGGCGACGGCGACGGGGAGGGAACTGGCGACGGGGAGGGAACTGGCGACGGGGAGGGGACCGGCGACGGCGACGGGGAGGGGACCGGGGACGGCGACGGGGAGGGGACCGGGGACGGCGACGGGGAGGGGACCGGGGACGGCGAGGGGGACGGAACTGGCGACGGCGACGGGGAGGGGGACGGAACCGGGGACGGCGAGGGGAACGGTGAGGGGAACGGCGAGGGTCCGGGCGGGACCACGGGAGGCCGGCGGGGCAGGGCCGGCCGGAACGGGCCGCGCGCGGGGATCCCGGGGGCCGGGCGTTCCTCCTCGCCGGGTGGGTCGGCGAACCGCACCCCGACCGCGTCGAGGACGTCCTGCAGCTGGGTCGCCACGGTCAGGTGAGCGCCGCGGGCGACCACCATCGCGACCGCCTCGCCGGACCGCCGGTCGCTCAGGACGGTGCCGGAGTCCCCCGGGGCGGCCGCGGCGCCGCCGTGGAGGGGCGAGACCAGCACCTGGTGGGCGAGGATCCGGTGCGAGCGGCCGTACCCGACCCGCACGTGGGCGTCCACGCTCACCACGACGCCCACGAGCGTTCCGCTGGCCGCTGCGGCCCCGGCGACGACGGTGTCGGGGACCGCTGTCCCGATCCGGAGCGCGGGCTCAACGCCGACCGGGACACCGGGGGCCGGTCGGGCGAGACCGGCGTCGACGGCGCCCAGGCGGTCCGGCGGTACGACGATCGCGGGTCGCCCGACGAGCCGTCCGTCCGCGTCGCGGACCTCGCCCGGCGTGTCGACCCTCCCGCGCAGGGCGGCGCCGGTGGTCAGCAGATGTGGCCGCGACCCGACCCGGACCACGGCGCCGAGCGTGGCGCCGGCCGGCGGCCGACCGGCACGATGGACGACGAGCGCGGCTCCGGCGCGCAGGGGGCCCCCCGAACGGCGGGGGAGCCGCGCGGTGTGCGCCGCGCTGATCCGACCGACCTGCCAGACGTCGGTGCGCACGCCCTCGACCTCGGCCGGCACCCGGACCGGCGACCTCTCGACCAGGAACGCCAGGCACGGCTCACCGGTGGGCCGCCCGTCGACGCGCCCCTCGGCGACCGCGACGCCGACCAGACCCGGCATGGCGTCCGGTGGCACCAGCCAGCGGTCGCAGGCCGCGGCGGCCGCGGCGGTCAGGGCCGGAGCCGGACGGGCGGGAGACGGCGCGCCGTGGGCCATGACGACCTCACCCGTCGGACCGGCGGACCCGCCGCCGCACCTGCGCGGGGATGACGTCGTGCGGGACGGGCAGCAGGTCCTTCATCAGGGAGGTCAGCCGGGGCGACGGCATGATCCCCAGCTCGGCGGCGAGGTCGCTGAAGCGCTGGTACTGCCGGAGGGCCTCCACGAGGTTGCCCTCTCCGATGAACGCCTCGATCAGCGCGCGGTGCGCGCTCTCACGGAACGGCTCGGCCGAGATCGCGCCGAGCCCCGCCTCGACCGCAAGCGAGTGGGCGCCCTGCCGCGAGAGCTGCACGCTGATGGCCTCGAGGGCGTGCATGCGCAGCTGGCGGAACCTCTCCCGCTCGAGCAGCACCCACTCGTCGTCCCAGTCCTCGAGGAGGTCGGCGCACAGCAGCCGGAGGTCGAGGTCGGGTGAGAGCCGGCCGGCGTCGATGGCGTCGCGGGCCTGCGCCATCGCGTGGCGTACGTCGACCTCGACCACCTGGCCGAGACGGACGTGCGTGCCGTCGACGAGCACCAGCCGGTCGTCGAGCTGGCGCAGCCGCCAGATCGTCGTACGAAGGTTGTTGCGGCAGCGTTCCGGGGGCTCGTCGGGCCACAGCGCCGCGCACAGCGGGCGCCGCTCGACGGGGCGGTCACGAAGCGCGAGGAGGGCGAGGACCTGCTGGCAGCGCACCGGGACGGAGACGCTCTCGTCCCCGATCCGCAGGTCGAACTCCCCGAGCAGGCACAGGCGGAACTGTGCCACAGTCCGCACCATCGCCCTCCCCACACGCGGCTCCCTCACCGGACGCGCGGCGTCCGCTCGCCGTGTCGCCGGCACCGGGAGGACCGCGCCCAAGGGACTGGAGGGACGGCGACGCGGAAGCACCGTTGTCGTGCGACCTTGTCCGTCGGGACGCATGAGCGCAGGTGTAGTGAGGTCGCGTCTCCGTGGCGTCACGGCATCGTTACAGGCGTCCCGTCGACTCGGACGCTAGTCCCGCTCCGCCCGGCGCGGGCGATAAGTACAGAGAACTGTGTCCTCACCTCCCACCGGCCTAGTCCGCTGGTCCGGACGATCGGTGCGCGTCGGCGCAGACGACCTTGGGGGGCCGGACCGGTGGCACCTGCCCCCACGCAGCCCCCCAGCCCCTAGGTTGCCGGTTGCCCCTGGGCCGGCCGGAACAGAACCATGCGCTCGACGACCTCCCGCGAGCCTTCGCGCAGCGGCCGGGTCTCCCCGGAGGCGACGAAGCCATACCTCTCGTACGACGTGCGCGCGGCGGTGTTCGAGGTGTTCACGTCGAGGTGGAGGCGCAGACCGTGGGCGTCGGCCCACTCCTCGAGCCCGCGCAGCAGCGCCCAGCCGACCCCGCGGCGCCGGTGGCCGGGGTCGACCCACATCGCGACGACGTGCAGCAGCCCCGGCAGGTCGCGGAAGCCGCCCGCCATGCCCACCGGGTCGCCACTCACCGTGGCCAGCACCGCGACACCGTCCCCGCCGAGGCGCTGCCGCCACTGCGTCTCGGCGAAGCCGACCTCGCGCTCGTAGGTCGAGGCGAAGGCGCTCGGGCTGTCGCGGAGGGCCCGCAGTCGCAGGTCCCGCCACGTCGTCCAGTCCCGGTCGGCGTCGGCGACCCGGACCGCGACCCCGGCGGTCACGACGGTCCCGCGATGCACGCCGTACCGACGCGGACGAAGCCGACCCGCTCGACCGGCGCGGCGTCGCCCGGGCGTGAGCAGCAGCGCAACCCCGCGAGGTCGGTCCGCACGAACAGCGTGAACGGGCCGACCTCCTCGGTGGTGGCCACCGGTCGTGGTGCGGCGTCGTGGTAGGTCTCGATGGTCGGCAGCGACCGCGTCCTCACACCCGGAGCATCGCATCCGCCGGGCCGGCGGATCACGAAGATCACCAGCAGCACGATGACGATCGCCGGGATCGCCCAGGAGGAGGTGACCGTGGGTCCCTCCCTCGGCGCGCCCGCGGCGTGGGCCGCCCAGGCGGCGGACCCGACCAGCACGCTCACGGGGTGTAGTGCACCCGCACCTCGTTGACCGCCTCCTCGACGACCTCGTCGACCGCGGGGGAGACGTCCACCACGGCGCCGGACTCGTCGTCACCGAGGTCCTCGAGCGTGTCGAACTGGGACTGGAGCAGCGTGGTCGGCATGAAGTGCTTGGTCCGCAGCCTCATGCGCCCCTGCAGCACGTCGAACGGTGCGTGCAGGTGCACGAAGAACGTCGGCGCCGCGTCGCGGAGCACGTCGCGGTAGCTCCTCCTCAGCGCCGAGCACGTCACCACGGTCGAGACGCCCTCGAAGTCCCGGACGGCGACCAGCTCGGCGATCGCCTGCAGCCACGGCCAGCGGTCCTCGTCGGTGAGCGGGATCCCGCTCTCCATCTTCTCGATGTTGCGGCGTGGGTGCAGCGAGTCGCCCTCGATGAACTCGCAGCCGAGCTCCTCCGCGAGCCGCTCTCCGATGGTCGTCTTTCCGGTGGCGGTGACCCCCATCACGACGACGTGCATCGGGGGTCGGCGGGATCCAGGCATGCGCCTACCCAACCACGTCCCGTCCGGGCGCGCGTCCCGGCCGAGGGGCGGCGGCATCGCTATCGTCGGCGGCACCCGACGGAAAGGAACTCCCGTGACCGTTCTCGTCTCGGAGCGTGTCGGACAGCTCTTCGTCGACGGCCACCGGGTCGAGTACACCGAGTACGGCGCGGGCGACCGCTGGGTCGTGCTGCTCCACGGCCAGCTGATGGCGCGCCGCATGCACGAGCCGCTGGCCCGGCTGCTGGCAGGCGCCGGGTTCCACGTCGTCGCTCCGGACCTGCTCGGGCACGGCCGCTCGGACCGGCCGCTGGACCCGAAGGGCTACTCGATGACCGCGTTCGGCGACCAGGTCGTCGCCCTGCTCGACCACCTGGAGGTCGACCAGGCCGTCGTCGGCGGAACGTCGATGGGTGCGAACGTCGCGCTCGAGGTCGCCGACGCCGCACCCGGACGGGTGCGTGGCCTGCTCCTGGAGATGCCGGTGCTCGACAACGCCCTCGAGGCCGGCCTGGTCGCGTTCGGGCCGTTGATGTTCGCGGCCCGGTTCCTGCCGGCGCCGGTGTCGCTGACCCGTCGGCTGTCCCGGGCGGTGCCGCGGCGCGCCGTACCCTTCTGGGCCGGCATCGCCCTGGACACCCTCGACCAGCAGCCGGCCGCGATGGCGGCCGCCATCCACGGCATCTTCTTCGGCCGGATCGCGCCGTCAAGCAAGCGCCGCCGGGCGATCGAGGCGCCGGCGCTCGTGGTCGGGCATCCGCGCGACCCGGTCCACCCCGCGGCCGACGCCGCGATGCTGGCCCGGGAGATGCCGAACGCCCGGTTCGTGCCCGCCCGCAGCATCGTCGAGTGGCGGGCCCGGCCCCGGCGCCTGAACGCCGAGGCGGTGGCCTTCGCCACCGAGTGCTGGGCGCGGCCGGCGCCCCGCTCCCACGTCGGCTGAGCAGCGGGGGAGGATGTAGGGGTGGGGCTCTACCGGGACGAGGCCGTCGTGCTGCGCACCCAGAAGCTGGGCGAGGCCGACCGGATCATCACGCTCCTGACCCGGAGCTCCGGACGCGTCCGTGCCGTCGCCAAGGGGGTACGACGGACCACCTCGCGCTTCGGGTCGCGGCTCGAGCCGTTCACGCACGTCGACCTGCAGATCGCCGAGGGTCGCTCCCTCGACGTGGTCACCCAGGCGGTGACGCTGGACCCGTTCGCGGCCCGGATGGGCGTCGACTACGAGCGCTACACCGCCGGCACGGTGATGCTGGAGACGGCGGAGCGGCTCGTGGTGGAGGACAAGGAGCCGGCGCTGCAGCAGTTCCTGCTGCTGGTGGGCGCGCTGCGGGCGATCTGCGACGCCGGCCGCTCACCTGCCGCGGTGCTCGACTCGTTCCTGCTCAGGTCGCTGTCGGTGGCCGGCTACGCGCCGTCGTTCGACGCATGCGCGCGATGCGGTCTGGTCGGGCCGCACCGGGCGTTCAGCCCCGCGGCCGGCGGCATGCTGTGCGCGACCTGCCGGGTCCCGGGGACGGCCAGCCCGGCCCCGGAGACCGTCATCCTCCTGGGTGCGCTGCTCGCGGGGGACTGGCCGGTCGTCGACGCCGCCGAGCCGCGGCACCGCAAGGAGGCGGGGAGCCTGGTGGCCGCCTACCTGCAGTGGCATCTCGAACGCGGGCTGAGGTCCCTGCAGCACCTGCCGCGGTAGGGCGGGCGCCTCACGCCTCCCCGAGGATGTGGTCCAGGGACGTGTTGAACTCCGTGAGCAGCCTGCTGAACTCCCGGGCGTCCTCATCCGACCAGTCGGCGAGCGCGGTCTGGAGCTTGGAGCGCCGCTGTGCCCGGGTCCGCTCGAACACCTCGCGTCCGCCGAGCGTCAGGTCGAGGATGGAGGCCCGACGGTCCGTCGGGTCGGTCGTGCGCTGGGCCAGGCCGAGCTCCACGAGCGCCTGCACCTGCCGCGTGATCGTGGACGGGTCCAGGCCGAACGCGCTGGCCAGCGCGCCGAGACGCTGCGGCCCGCCGTCGGCGAGCTTGGCCATGATCCCGTAGGCCGAGCGCTCGAGGGTGACGTCGCCCGCGCTCGTGGAGAGGTGGATGCGTTGCACCCGACGCAGCAGCACCGTCAGCTGCTGCTCGATCTGCTTGTTCGCCGCGTCCATCCCCGCCAACCCCTTCGGAGCGATCCCCGTCGTGTTGAATTGCAGTCTAGGGGGATCCCCTCGCGAGGACGGGCAGCCCGCGCAGCGTGGGCGAACGGTGGAGAGGAGACCGGGTGGCGCGAAGGCACGGCCGACGCGGGGTACGCCCGCCGACCCCCCATCCGTCCGGTGCCCGGCCGCCGGCGATCCCGCCTGAGCTGGTGCCGGGCCACGTCGCGATCGTGATGGACGGCAACGGCCGCTGGGCCAAGCAGCGCGGCCTTCCCCGCACCGCCGGCCACTCCCGCGGCGAGCACTCGCTGTTCGACGTGGTCGAGGGGGCCATCGAGATCGGGGTGCGGGCCATCTCCGCCTACGCGTTCTCGACCGAGAACTGGACGCGCTCACCCGACGAGGTCCGCTTCCTGATGGGCTTCAACCGCGACGTGATCCGGCGCCGGCGCGACGAGATGCACGAGCTCGGCGTCCGGGTGAGGTGGGCGGGCCGGGCGCCCCGGCTGTGGAAGTCGGTGGTCAAGGAGCTGCAGGTCGCCGAGGAGCTGACCCGGGACAACGACGTGCTGACGTTGACGATGTGCGTCAACTACGGCGGCCGGGCCGAGCTGGCCGACGCCGCCCGGTCGATCGCCCGCGAGGTCGCGGCCGGCCGGCTCGACCCGGACAAGGTGGACGACAGGACCTTCGCGCGCCACCTCTACGTCCCCGAGCTGTCCGACGCCGACCTGGTCTGGCGGACCTCGGGTGAGCAGCGGCTGTCCAACTTCATGCTCTGGCAGGCCGCCTACTCCGAGCTGGTGTTCACCGACGTGCTGTGGCCCGACGTCGACCGGCTCGCGCTGTGGCGGGCGATCGAGATCTACGCGGCGCGCGACCGCAGGTACGGCGGCGCCCGGTAGCCCGCCGAGTCGGCGCACCTGCACGTCTCGGATGCGTCGACCCGGCGCGTGTGCACGCCTGCTGCCCTGGCGTCCTCGGCGAAAAAGTGATATCTAGTTGATATCACTTTCCCATCCCATGGAGCGCAGCATGAGCACCATCGACTCACCGGGCAGGCTCGGGCCGGTCGGCCACCAGGGGGCGCGGGTCGACATCGCGCAACGCCCCGCCCTGAAGGTGAACGGATGGCTGGGGGTGCTCGTGCTGGCGGCGTGCGGCTACGGCGTCTACCTCGCCCTGGGCCGTGACCAGGGCATCCTGTGGCTGCCGCTGCTGGTCTTCGTGCTCGTCGCCACCTCGCTCGTGATCGTTCCACCCGGCCAGACGTCGGTGGTGCAGTTCTTCGGCCACTACGTCGGCACCGTCCGCCGTTCCGGATTCTGGTGGGTCCTGCCGCTGACCGTTCGTCGCAAGGTGAGCGTGCGGGTCCGCAACTTCGAGACCAACCACCTCAAGGTGAACGACGCGGACGGCAACCCCGTCGAGATCGCGGCGATCGTGGTCTGGCAGGTCGCCGACACCGCGAAGTCGACGTACGCCGTTGACAGCTACGAGAACTTCGTCTCCGTGCAGGCCGAGTCGGCGCTGCGGCACGTGTCCAACAGCCACTCATACGACGACGACGGCGGGTCCGTGGCGTCGCTGCGCGGGTCGACCGACGTCGTGGCCGAGGAGCTCGCGCTCGAGGTGGCCGAGCGCGTCGCCATCGCCGGGGTGGAGGTCGTGGAGGTCCGAATCTCGCACCTCGCCTACGCCCAGGAGATCGCGCAGGCGATGCTGCGCCGGCAGCAGGCCAACGCCGTCGTCGCCGCACGGAGCCGGATCGTCGAGGGAGCCGTCGGCATGGTGGAGCTCGCTCTGGACAGGCTCGCCGAGCACCAGGTGGTCGACCTCGACGAGGAGCGCAAGGCCAGCATGGTGAGCAACCTCCTGGTGGTGCTCTGCGGCGACCAGCCGCCGTCGCCGGTCGTCAACGCCGGATCCCTGTATACGTGAGCGACCGCCGTCAGGTGCTCCTCCGGGTCGACCCGGCGGTGCATGCCGCGCTGATGCGCTGGGCCGACGACGAGTTCCGCAGTCTCAACGCTCACGTCGAGATGCTGTTGCGCCGGGCGCTCGCCGAGGCCGGCCGGATGCCCAAGCAGGCCGCGCCGATCCCTCGGCGCGGACGCCCCCCGGCCAGTCCTGGATGATCCGGGGAGGCCACGAACGAGCGGGGTCGAGACGTGCACACGCGCCGGGTCGGCGGGGTCCTCACGCGTCGCGGACCTCCTCGACGCGCACCGGCCGTCGTTCCCGCCACGAGACGGTGCACGCCTCGGCTGCCCAGCCGGCCGCCAGGCCGTCGGCCAGGGTGCAGGGGGACGCGAGCTCTCCGGAGACGACCCCGGTGAACGCCTCCAGCTCGTTCCGGAAGGCGGTCGCCAGGCGGTCCATGAAGAACCTCGCCGGCGTCCCGGCGGGGAAGGTCGTGCCCGGGTCGGCGGAGCGCAGCGGCAGCGTGTCGTCGAGGCCGGCGGCGACGGCGTCGAGCGAGCCGTGCACCTCGAGGCGGACGTCGTAGCCGCGGCCGTTGTGCCGGCTGTTCGACACCACCGCCAGCGTGCCGTCGTCCAGGGTGAGGACCGAGGAGGCCGTGTCCGCGTCTCCCGCCTCCCGGATGAACGGCTCGCCGCGGTTCCCGCCGGCGGCGTACACCTCGACGATGTCGCGCCCGGTCACCCAGCGCACCGCGTCGAGGTCGTGAACCGCGCAGTCGTGGAAGATCCCGCCCGAGGCCCGCAGGTACGCCTCCGGCGGCGGGCCGGGGTCGAGGGTCGTCGAGCGGACCGTGTGCACCCAGCCGAGGCGGCCGGCGACCACGTCGTCGCGGACCGCGACGAACGCGGGGTCGAAGCGGCGCGGGAACCCGATCTGCACCGGCACGCCCGCACCTTCGAGCCGGGCCAGCACCTCCGCCCCGGCGCGGGGGTCCTGGGCGACCGGCTTCTCGCAGAACGTCGGCACCCCCGCCTCGACCGCCGCGACGAGCAGCGCGGGGTGGGTCGCCGTGGACGACGCGATGACCACGCCGTCGACACCGGAGGCGAGGAGGTCCTCCGGGGTCGCGGCCACGGTCGCCGACAGCGTGCGCGCACAACGCTGCGCTGCCGACGGTACGACGTCGGTGACCACGAGCTCCTCGACGACGTCGAGGCGGCTGAGCGTCTCGGCATGGAAGGAGCCGATGCGACCGAGGCCGATGAGTCCGATGCGCACAGTCCGTGCCTTCCTGGTCGCTGCCGATGGGTGAGCTGCTGCCGGTCAGTCGTGGGCCCCGACGACCTGCTGGTCCCAGTCGAGGACCGCGCCGGTCACCACGCCGCTGCGGTCGGAGAGCAGCAGCACCACGAGGGCGGCCGCGTCGTCCGCCCGGCCGAGCCTGCCCATCGGCAGGCCCCTCCCAGCCACCTCGCGCCAGTCGTCGCCGGCACCGTGGAACGCCCGCTGGACCGCGTCCTCGCCGTCCGTGTCGGTCCAGCCGATGTTGACCCCGTTGATCCGGATCCGGTCCCAGCGGTGGGCGTGGGCCGCGTTGCGGGTCAGCCCGACCAGCCCCGCCTTGGCCGCGACGTACGGCGCGAGGTAGGGCTGCCCGCCATGCGCCGACATCGAGATGATGTTCACGATGGTCCCCGGCTCGTCCCGGCGGCGCATGTCCTCCACGGCCGCCTGCATGAGGAAGAACGGTCCCCGCAGGTTGACGGCGACGTGCTGGTCGAACAGCTCGGGCGTGGTGTCGAGCAGCGTGCCGCGGCTGGTCAGGCCGGCCGCGTTCACGAGGCAGTCGACCCGGCCGAGCTCCTCGACGGTCCGGCGGACCGAGCCACGTGCCTGCTCGACGTCGCCGACGTCGGCGGCGAGGAAGCGCGCGTCCACACCTCCCAGGGCCCGCAGCCGCCCGACCGCCGCCTCGCCGACGTCGGCGCGCCGGCCGGTCACCACGACCCGGGCACCTGCGACCACCGCGGCGCGGGCGACGGCCGCGCCCACCCCCTGGGTGCCGCCGCTGACCAGGACCACCTTGTCCTGCAGGTCGCCGGCCACGCTCACCCGATCCCCTCGTTGCTCCGTCGGGCGGCGTAGGCGTCCAGCGCCTCGTCGACCAGGGCCGGCTCCCACCCCTCGGCCAGTGCCTGCGCGAGGAGGTCGGCCTGGGTGAGCGGCGTCAGGCCGCCGACGGGCTGGTCGCGGTCGAGGTTGGTCGGGAACGGGTAGCCCTCGGCCGCCGCGGCCACCGCCCGGGCGAGGACGGCCGGGGCCGTGCCTGACTCCTGCCGCCGCCGGAGGGTGGGGTAGACCGCCTTCGCGATCTTGGCCCGGTCGACGTGCTCCATGGCCCGGCCGAAGCCGGACGAGACCTGCAGCAGGTTGGCGACGCGCTGGATGTCGGCGGAGACGTTGGACCCCGCCCCGTGGAACAGCGCCGGGTTGAAGAACGCCGCGTCGCCCTTGCGCAACGGCAGCTGCACGTGGTGCTCCTCGAAGTACGCCCGGAACTCCGGCAGCCGCCAGGCGAGGTAGCCCGAGACGTACTGGTGGGAGTACGGGAGGTACAGCGTCGGTCCGCTCTCGACCGGCATGTCCGAGTGCGCCACCGCGCCCTGCAGGGTGAGCACCGGCGAGAGCAGGTGCACGTGCGTCGGGTACCGCTCGACGACGTCGTTGTCCAGGAAGCCCAGGTGGTAGTCGCGGTGCGGATCCTGCGCCCTGCCTCCCGGGCGCACGACGTTGACCTGCGACGTGACCTGGTAGCCCGGCCCGAGCCAGGCCGCCGAGACCAGCGCGAGGACGTCGTTGCCGTAGTAGTCGACGAACGCCCCGGGGTCCCGGACCGCCAGCTTCTCCAGGGCGTTCCAGACGCGGCTGTTGGCACCGGGGGCCGCGAAGTGGTCGCCGGACGGCCCACCGCCCGCCCGCTCGTCGGCGATCATCGCGTCGAAAACAGCCGTCACCCGGTCCACCACGGCGTGGTCGGGGTACGCGCCCTCGAGCACGACCACCCCCGGCCCGTCGGTGAGCGCCCGGACCAGCTCGGCCGACACCGCGTCGCGGCCCTCCTCCGTCGCCGCGGCGGCGCGGACCGCCGCGCAGTCGTAGACGAGCACCTGCTCGGCGACCCGGGCGGCGTGGGGGTACGACGCGAGCTCGGTGGTCCGTGCGACGAGGCGGGCGAGGTCCTCGACCCGGCAGTCCGCCGCCCTCAGCCGGGCGGGGAGGCGGGTCGTGGACCGGCCCGCAAGCGGGTCGTCGACAGTGGCGCTCATGGGCTCCTCCGGGTGCTGCGCGATGTCGGGTGGCCGGCCGGCTCCCCGGCCCGGCACCTGCCACGCTAGGGCTTGCCCCGAGGTGCCTCGGAGGGGGGCGACCCATCGAGAAGACCTGGCTGCGCGCTCGATGCCCTCGCACGTCCAGGTGATCACGCCGTACCACGAGCCGTACGCCTCCGTGCGCGGCCGGTGACCCCACGACGACCGACCAGAGCAGAGCAGGCGGTCGCTCGGGCTCTAGGCTCGTCGGCGTGAGCGAGCTCCCCGTCCTCGAAGCCGCGGAGCAGCGGATCCTCGGCAGCCTGCTGGAGAAGCAGACGACGGTGCCGGCGTCGTACCCGCTGACCGCGAACGCGCTGCGGACCGCCTGCAACCAGACGAACAACCGGGAGCCGGTCGTCGACCTCGACCAGCAGACGGTCGAGCAGACGGCGCGGGCGCTCAAGGAGCGGGGGCTGCTGCGGATCGTGTGGTCCGACACCGGGCGGCGCACGCTGAAGTACCACCAGACCCTCGACGAGCGGCTCGGCCTCGACCCCGAGCAGCGGGCGCTCCTCACCGTGCTGCTGCTCCGCGGCCCCCAGGCGCCGGGCGAGCTGCGCACCCGCACCGAGCGACTGCACGCGTTCGCCGACCGGGGACAGGTCGAGGCGTGCCTGCGGCGGATGGCGGAGGCACCCCAGCCACTGGTGCGCGAGCTCGATCGGCAGCCCGGCCAGCAGGACCGTCGCTGGGTCCATCTGCTCGGCCCGGTCCCGCAGCTGGCCGCGTCCGCCCCCGCGCCCGCGGTCGACCGGGACGCGGTCATCGCCGGTGGCGCCGACGTCCGCGACCAGCAGGTGCGCGCGTCGTACGACGCCGTCGCCACCGCCTACGCCGAGCACCTCGTCGACGAGCTGCCGGGGCTGCCGTTCGAGACCTGGCTGCTGGACCGGGTGCTCGCCCACGCCGCCGGGCGCCCCGTGGTGGAGGCCGGCTCGGGGCCCGGGCACGTCACCGCGTACCTGGCCGAGGGGGGTGCGGACGCGACCGGGATCGACCTCTCGCCGTCGATGGTGACCGAGGCCCGGCGGCGGTTCCCCGGTGTCGGGTTCGAGGCCGGCGACCTGCGTCGGCTGAGCCGCCCCGCCGCGGCGTCCGGGTGGGCGGCGGTCCTGGGCTGGTACTCGCTGATCCACCTGGCCGCCTCCGAGCTGCCCGACGCGGTCGCGGCCCTGGTCCGGCCGCTGGCGGCCGGCGGCTGGCTGGTCCTCGGCCTGCACGCCGGCGCCGAGGTGCGTCACCTCGCCGAGTGGTTCGGCCACGAGGTGGACCTCGACGTCGTCCTGCACGACCCGGCGTTCGTGGTGGGAGTCGTCGAGTCCGCCGGTCTCGTCGACGTGGAGTGGTACCTCCGCGGCCCGCTCACCGCCAGGGGCGAGACCACCCAGCGGCTGTACGTCCTCGGCCGCCGGCCCGCCTGAGAGGTCGCATGACGAGCCGGGGGGCGGGGCCGTGAGCCGCGCGGAAGGCGGGCCGCTGTGGCGCGAGCGGCCCGTGCAGTGCCTCATGGTGGTCGCCCTGCTGGGCTTCACCAGCTTCTGCCTCACGCTGGCCGCGCTGCCGCTGTGGGCCGTGCAGGGCGGCGTCTCGGTCGGCGCCGCCGGGACGGTCACCACGGTCATGCTGATGACCACGGTCGCCACCCAGCTCGCCGTCCCCGCGCTGGTCGCTCGCTGGGGCATCGCGCCGACGCTGGCGGTCGGCCTGGTGGCCCTGGGCGCGCCCGCGCCGCTGCTCGCGCTCTCGCACGACCCCGCCGTCCTGCTGTCCGTCTCGGCGGTCCGCGGCGCCGGCTTCGCGGTGCTGACGGTCCTGGGCTCGCTGCTCACGACCGTGGTGGCGCCCGCCGACCGGCACGGCGAGTCGGTCGGGCTCTACGGGCTCGCGACGGCCGTCCCCAACCTGCTCGGTGCGCCCCTCGGCGTCGCGCTCACCCAGCACGGCGCCTTCTGGTGGGTCGCGGTGCTCTCGGCCGCTCCCGTGCTCGCGGTCCCGTTCGCCGTCGCGCTCGGCCGCCGCCGGCCGCCCCGGGCGGCGGCACCGGCGGCCTCAACGGCGAGCGCACCGGCGTCACCGGCGTCACCGACGGCGCCGCGCAGCGCCGGACGCCTCGGCGGGCCGGCGCTGCGAGCGGTGGCGGCGCCCTCCCTGGTGCTGTTCGCCGCCACCCTCGCGGCCGGTGGCCTGGTCACCTTCCTGCCCATCGAGGCCCCCGCCGGATCGGTCGCGACGGCGGGGCTGCTGCTGTTCGGCCTCAGCTCGGGGCTCCTGCGCTGGCGGGTCGGTGCGCTGGCCGACCGGATGGGCGTCCGGCTGCTGCTGCCCTGGTCGGTGGTGGCCGCGGTGGTCGGCATCCTGGTCGTGGCAGGCGGGCTCGAGCTCGACTCCGGCCCGGCGGTGCTGGCCGGCGCGCTGGTGTTCGGCGGCGGGTACGGCGCCGTGCTGAACCTGACCCTCGTGATGGCCTTCGCCCGGGCGGGTCCGGCCGGGTCGACGACCGCGAGCTCGGGATGGAACGCCGCCTTCGACAGCGGAACCGCGGTCGGCGCCGGCGGGCTGGGCGCCGTCGCGGCCGCCGGGCTCTCCATCCCCGGTGGCCTCGCGCTGGCCGCGCTGCTCATGGTCGCGACCCTGCCGGCCGTCTGTCGGCCGGGCCACCGGCGCCCTCGTTCGCGAGACCTCTAGAACTCTGCCGGACTGGTATCAACAAAACGTTGACGTTGAGACGCCGGTCACATAGCCTTCCGCAGCAGGGAACAGGACTTCCGAAGAGCGGAAAGTTCTTTCCGAAACCGAGCCTCCATCGCAGACATCCCTCGTGCCTGCCGATCCGAGAAGGTGGACCATGACCACAACGCCAGCCGCCGCGGGACCCGCGACCCGCGTCCGAGCCAAGCACCCCGTCGACGAGGTGCTGCCCCCCTCCAAGCTGGCCATCTACGGCTTCCAGCACGTGCTCGCGTTCTACGCGGGGGCCGTGATCGTGCCGATCCTGCTCGCGAGCGCGATCGGGCTGTCGGACCGGCAGCTGATCCACCTGATCAACGCCGACCTGTTCACCT
>JAICKK010000094.1 GCA_025927955.1 Nocardioidaceae bacterium | reverse complement strand
GTGCAAGAAGCCGAGCAAGACCCGGTCGCGGTCGTCTCCGGGTTCTACGCCGACCTGCGCTGGTCCACCGTGATCGCCGGCGCGATCCTGGTCAGGCGGGGGCTGCCGTGGGTGGCCTCCAACACCGACCTGACGGTGCCCACCCAGGACGGGCCGGGACCCGGCAACGGTGCCCTGGTCGGCGTCGTGGCCCGGTTCGCCGAACGCGAGCCGGAGGTCGCCGGCAAGCCCGAGCCGCCGCTGTTCGAGGAGACGCTGCGCCGGGTGGGCGGTGAGCGGCCACTGGTCGTCGGAGACCGCCTCGACACCGACATCGAGGGTGCCAACCGGGCGGGGCACGACTCCCTGCTCGTCCTGACGGGGGTGACCGGGCTCCGCGAGCTGGTCACCGCGTCCCCGGCCCTGCGGCCGTGCTACCTCGGCGTCGACCTGGGCTGCCTGGGCCGCCGTCACGAGGCACCCCAGGTGCACGACGACGGCTCCGTCGCGGCCGGTGGCTGGACGGTCACGGTCGGCGACGGCGCCCTCCGGGTCGCCGGGTCCGGCGACGCCAGCGGCTGGTGGCGCGCCGTCGCCGTGGCGGCCTGGGGACACCTCGACACCCGGGGCCGGCCGGTCGACGTCTCCGGGCTCACCCCTCCGGCGTAGCGTGGGCCGGGCACGAGAGGGAGTGGGGTCAGCGGTGAGCGACGACGCGGAGCAGCACGGCATGCCGGCCGACGTACCGGCCGACCCAGCAGCCGACCCAGGAGCCGACGCGCACGTGGGCAGGCCGCAGACCGGGCACCCCGAGGTCGACGAGGTGCTCGCCTCCCTCGACGGGCTGACGCAGCTGCCGCTGGCCGCCCAGGTCGCGGTGCTCGAGCGCGCCCACGAACGGCTGCGGGGGGCGCTGGACGGCGCGGTCGAGGCCGACGTGCCCGGCCACGGCGCCTGACGGCCGGCGCGCCGGTCGATGCCTCGCCGCCTGCGTCTGGACGCCGAGCTGGTGCGCCGGGGACTGGCCCGCTCCCGTGAGCAGGCCGGCGAGCTGGTGGCCGCGGGCCGGGTCCGCGTCAACGGGACGCCCGCGACCAAGCCGGCGACGGGAGTCGGCACGGACGCGGCGCTGGTCGTCGTCGAGGACCCGACGCGGCCGGACTACGCCTCCCGGGGCGGCCACAAGCTCGCCGGCGCCCTGGCCGCCTTCGGGCCCCTCGGCCTCGGCGTCGCGGGCCGCTGGTGCCTGGACGCCGGGGCCTCGACCGGCGGCTTCACCGACGTCCTGCTGCGGGCCGGGGCCGCCCGGGTCAGCGCGGTCGATGTCGGCTACGGGCAGCTCGCCTGGTCCCTGCGCAGCGATGACCGGGTGGTGGTGCACGACCGCACCAACGTCCGCGACCTCACCCCCGACCTCATCGGGGGACGCGTGCAGGTCGTGGTCGGGGACCTGTCGTTCATCTCCCTGGTCCTGGTCCTCGACGCGCTGCTGGGTGTCACCGACCCCGGCGGCGACCTGGCGCTGATGGTCAAGCCGCAGTTCGAGGTCGGGCGGGACCGGGTGGGCAAGGGCGGCGTGGTCCGCGACCCGGTGCGCCGTGCGGAGGCCGTCTGCGCGGTGGCCGACGCCGCGGCCGCGCGCGGCTGGGGCGCGCAGGCGGTGACCACCAGCCCGCTGCCCGGGCCCTCGGGCAACATCGAGTACTTCCTGTGGCTGCGGCACGCCGACGCCCGGGTGGACGCCACCACGATCCGCGAGGAGGTCCGTCGTACCGCGGCGCCGGGGGTGCCCGGTGAGAGGGTGGACCCGTGACCAGCCAGCAGACCGGTTCCGCAGACCGGCGCGTCCTCGTCATCGCGCACACCGGGCGCAAGGACGCGCGCGAGGTGGCCGCGGAGTTCTGCGAGCGCCTGCACGCGGCGGGGATGTCGCTGCGCCTGCTGGCCGACGAGGCCGCTGAGCTCGGCCTGGAGATCGGCCTGGAGATCGGCCTGGAGATCGGCCGGGAGATCGGCCGGGAGCTGGCCGGCGTCGAGGTGGTCGGTCCGCGTGCCGACGCCGCCGCCGGGTGCGAGGTGGTCGTGGTCATCGGCGGGGACGGCACCATCCTGCGGGCCGCCGAGCTCGCCCGCGAGTGCGGCACCCCGCTGCTCGGGGTGAACCTGGGCCACGTCGGGTTCCTCGCGGAGGCCGAGTCCGACGACGTGGACTCCACGATCGACGCGATCGTGCACCGGCGCTACACCTCCGAGGAGCGCCTGACCCTCGACGTGGAGGTCTACCGCGACGTCGACAACGGCGGCGTGGACGAGGCCAAGGAGCTGGTCTGCCGCACCTGGGCCCTCAACGAGGCCAGCGTCGAGAAGGCCGCGCGCGAGCGCATGCTCGAGGTCGTCGTCGAGGTCGACGGGCGGCCGCTGTCGCGGTGGGGCTGCGACGGGGTGGTGTGCGCGACGCCGACCGGCTCCACCGCCTACAACTTCAGCGCCGGAGGACCCGTGGTCTGGCCGGGCGTCGAGGCGCTGCTCATGGTGCCGATCAGCGCCCACGCCCTGTTCGCCCGGCCGCTGGTGGTGGCGCCGACCTCGGTGCTGGCGGTCGAGGTGCTCGCCGGCACGAACGGCTCCGGTGTGCTGTGGTGCGACGGGCGCCGGACCGTCGAGCTGCCGCCCGGCGCCCGGATCGAGGTGCGCCGGGGCGGCACCCCCGTCCGGCTCGTGCGGCTGCACCAGGCGCCGTTCACCGACCGGCTGGTGGCCAAGTTCGACCTGCCGGTCAGCGGCTGGCGGGGAGCCGCGGAACGGCGCCGGCGCTCCGCCGGTGGCCGCGCGGAGGGTGGCCGGCGTGCTTGAGGAGCTGCGGATCACCTCGTTGGGCGTGATCGAGGAGTCCGTGCTCGAGCTCGGCCCGGGGTTCACCGCGATCACCGGGGAGACCGGTGCCGGCAAGACCATGGTGGTCACCGCGCTCGGCCTGCTGCTCGGCGGCCGCTCCGACAGCGGTGCGGTCCGCACCGGCGCCCGCGCCGCCCGCGTCGAGGGGCTGCTGAGGGTGCAGGGCCGCGTCGGGCCGGCGCTGGCCGCCGCGGTCGAGGACGCCGGCGGCGTCGTGGAGGACGACCGGGTGCTGCTCGCGCGGCAGGTCACCGCCGAGGGCCGCTCCCGGGCCTTCGCGGGCGGGGCCGCCGTCCCGGTCTCCGCGCTGGCGCGCATCGCCGACCCGCTCGTGGCCGTGCACGGCCAGTCCGACCAGCACCGGCTGCTGCGGCCCTCGACCCAGAGGGACGCCCTGGACAGCTTCGCCGGCCACCCGGCCCTCGCCCTGCGCGAGCGGGTCGCCCGCGGCCACGCCGAGCTGCGGGCCGTCGAGGAGGAGCTGGCCGAGGTCGTCCGGTCCGCCCGCGAGCGGGCCCGGGAGGCGGACCTCCTGCGGTTCGGCCTGGGCGAGGTCGAGGCCGTGGCCCCGGTTCCGGGCGAGGAGGGCACGCTCGCGGCGGACGAGACCCGCCTCGGGTACGCCGACGCCCTGCGCACCGCCGCCGAGCAGGCGCGCTCGTGCCTGTCGGCCGACGAGGGCCCCGACGCGCTGGGCGCGGTCGCGACCGCGCGTCGCCTCCTCGACGGGGTCCGCGACCACGACCCGGACGCGGCCGCGCTCGCCGATCGGCTGGCCGAGCTGAGCTACCTCCTCTCCGATCTGTCCGCCGACGTGTCGTCGTACGCCTCGGGCGTGGAGACCGACCCCGCCCGGCTGGCCGCGGTCTCGCAGCGTCGGGCCGAGCTGCTGACGCTGACCCGCAAGTACGGCGAGTCCGTCGACGACGTGCTGGCATGGGCCGAGCACGCGGCGGCGAGGCTGCTGGAGCTCGACGGCACCGACGAGCGCATCGTCGCGCTCGGCACCCGACGCGACGGGCTGCGCGCCGAGCTCGCCACCCTGGTCGGCCGGCTCTCGGCGGCCCGCACGGAGGCGGCCGGGCGGCTGGCCCGCACGGTGAGCGCCGAGCTCGGCTCCCTCGCGATGCCGCACGCGCGGGTCCGCGTCGACGTCCGGCAGACGCCCGCGGCCGACGGGCTCGCGGTCGGCGAGCGCACGCTGCGGTTCGGACCGACCGGGGTGGACGACGTCGAGATGCTGCTCGCGGCGAACCCGGGCGCCGAGCCGCGACCGCTGGGCCGGGGTGCGTCCGGCGGCGAGCTGTCCCGGGTGATGCTGGCCGTGGAGGTGGCGCTCGCGGCCACCGACCCCGTGCCGACGCTCGTCTTCGACGAGGTCGACGCCGGCGTCGGCGGGCGCGCGGCCGTGGAGGTGGGCCGGCGGCTGGCCCTGCTGGCCCGGCACGCGCAGGTGCTGGTGGTGACGCACCTGCCGCAGGTGGCGGCGTTCGCCGACCGGCACGTGGTGGTCGTCAAGAGCCGCGACGGTGCCGTCACCACCTCGGGCCTGACCACGCTCGACGACGACGGACGGGTGCGCGAGCTCTCGCGGATGCTCGCCGGTCTGGACGGGTCGGACACCGCACTGGCCCATGCGGAGGAGCTCCTGGCGACCGCGCAGGGCTCCCGCGGCGCTGGCCGCGCCCGCGGGCGGGCGACCTCCGGCGACCCCGGGCAGGGGTGAGGCACACGCCCGCAGACGTCCATGGAATGCGGCCGTCGGCGTGTCAGGATGGCTGAGCCATGAGATTCCCGTCGCGCCAGACCACCGTCGAGAACCTGCCCGGCGTCACCGGCACCGTGCGGCTGGACCGGCGCTCCGCGTCGCTGGTCCAGCGGCTGCGTCCCGGTGACATCGCCGTCATCGACGAGCTCGACCTCGACCGTGCCGGTGCCGAGGCGCTGCTGAGCCGCGGGGTCGTCGCCGTCGTGGACGCCGCGCCGCTGGTCTCCGGCCGCTACCCCAACCTCGGTCCCGACCTGCTGGCGAACGCCGGAGTGGTCCTGGTCGACACGGTGGGCCCCGAGGTCTTCGGGCGGCTCCGTGAGGGCGCCCAGGTCCGCGTGCACGACGGGCAGCTGCTCGTCGGCAGCGAGGCGGTCGCCTCCGGCCGAGCGCTGGATCCCGACCGGCTCGCCGCCGTGATGGAGGAGGCGCGCGCCGGGCTCTCCGCCCAGCTGCAGAGCCTCACCCACAACGCGGGGGAGTTCCTCCGGCGCGAGCAGGAGCTGCTCCTGCACGGGCGCGGCCTCCCGCAGCTGCGCACCCGCATCGAGGGTCGCCCGGTCGTGGTGGTGGCCCGCGGCTACGACTACCGCGAGGACCTGCGCCGGCTGCGCCGGTTCATTCGGGAGCAGCGCCCGGTGCTGGTCGGCGTGGACGCCGGCGCCGACGTGCTGCTGGCCGCCGGTCACCGTCCCGACATCGTCGTGGTCGGCGACGAGGGCCTCGACCAGGGGAGCGCCGCCGGCGAACGCGGGACGACCGTGTCGGACAAGGCGCTGCGCAGCGCCCGCGAGGTGGTGCTGCACGCCGACAGCTCGGGGCACTCGGGCGGCGCCGAGCGGCTGGGCCGGCTGGGGGTGCAGCACCGGACGCTCGCGGCCTCGGGCACCACCGAGGACGTGTCGTTGCTCCTCGGCGACGTCCGCGGCGCGAGCCTGCTCATCGCCGTCGGCTCCCATGCCAGCCTCGAGGAGCTCCTCGACCGGCAGCACTCCGCGCTGGCCAGCACGTTCCTCACCCGGCTCCGGGTCGGCCCGAAGCTGGTCGACGCTCGCGGGGTGCCCCAGCTCTACTCCGGGCGGGTGCGGCTGTGGCAGCTGCTGCTGGTGCTGCTCGCCGGGCTCGTCGCGCTCGGCGTTGCCCTGTGCGCCACCCCGATGGGCCAGCAGTGGTGGTCCTCGGTGAGCGCCGCCCTGTCCGACGTACCCGACTGGATACGAGGCCTTGTCCCGTGATCTCCTTCCGCTACCACATCGTCTCGCTGGTCTCGGTCTTCCTGGCCCTGGCGGTCGGCATCGCCCTGGGCGGCGGCCCGCTCAAGGGACAGGTCGACGACACGCTCGTCTCGCAGGTGCGCAGCGACCGGCACGTGAGGTCCGACCTCAAGGACCAGATCGCGGCGCTGCGCACGCAGAGCGCCTTCACCGACGACGTCGCGGCCACCACCGCGCCGCGGCTGGTCGGCGGTGCCCTGAAGGGGCACGTCGTCACGCTCGTGGCGCTGCCGACGGCACCTCCGGCCGACGTGCGCGCGATGGCCCGGATGGTGCGGGTCGCCGGCGGCGGGGTCGCCGGCACCGTGCGGATCGGTGCACCGCTGCTCGACGTCGGTCGCAAGCAGCTCGTCGACGAGCTCGGCACCCAGCTCGAGGGTCGTTCCTCCGGGCTGGCCATCCCGCCCGACGACAGCCCGTACGAGCGGGTGGGCGCCCTGCTCGCCCGGGCGGTGGCCTCGCCGCGGGCGGGCGGCGGTCGCGTCGACGGCCCCGCCACCAGCATCATGGCGGGGCTCAGCACCGCCAACCTCGCGTCGGTGCAGGGCAGCCTGACCGGCCGCGGCGACCTCGTGCTGTTCGTCACCGGAGCCGGCCAGGGCAGCGCCGGCCAGCAGCAGGGCGCGAGCACCATCGTCACCACGCTGGTCCAGGCCGTGGACGCCGCCAGTCGAGGGGTGGTGCTCGCCGGACCCGCCTCCGCCGCCCGTCCCGGAGGTCAGATCCGGGCCGTCCGCGACGACGTGGGCGCCGCCCGCAACGTCTCGACGGTCGACTCCCTGGACCGTACGGCGGCCCAGGTGGTCGCGGTCATGGCGCTCGCCCGGCAGGCGGCCGGACACAGCGGCCAGTACGGCGCGGTGGACGCCGCCGACGGGGCGATGCCCGGCGCCCCGGCCCCGACCGGCTGAGCGATCCACGGCGCGGCTGCCGCCGACCAGGGGCGGCCTTGATAGGCTCGAACCCCGTGGACGGTCGTCGAACGTCCCAGCCGTCCGTTGGGTGGCCGGCTCGACGCACCGCCGCCGTACCCATCACCGGGACCGACCACGGGAGTTCACTTGGCCGCCTCGCAGCCAACAAAGCACGTCTTCGTCACCGGAGGCGTCGCCTCCTCGCTCGGCAAGGGGCTCACCGCCTCCAGCCTCGGCAGCCTGCTGAAGGCGCGCGGCCTGCGGGTCACCATGCAAAAGCTGGACCCCTACCTCAACGTCGACCCCGGCACCATGAACCCGTTCCAGCACGGCGAGGTGTTCGTCACCAACGACGGCGCCGAGACCGACCTCGATGTCGGTCACTACGAGCGCTTCCTCGACACCGACCTGTCCGGCATCGCGAACGTGACGACCGGACAGGTCTACTCCGAGGTCATCGCCAAGGAGCGCCGCGGGGACTACCTCGGCGACACCGTGCAGGTGATCCCGCACATCACCAACGAGATCAAGGAGCGGGTGCGGGCGATGGCCGACGCGGGCTCCGAGGGCGTGGACGTGGTGATCACCGAGATCGGCGGCACCGTCGGCGACATCGAGTCGCTGCCGTTCCTCGAGGCGGCCCGCCAGGTGCGCCACGACGTCGGTCGCGAGCACGTCTTCTTCCTGCACGTCTCGCTGGTGCCCTACATCGGCCCGTCCGGGGAGCTGAAGACCAAGCCGACCCAGCACTCGGTCGCGGCGCTGCGCTCGATCGGCCTGCAGCCGGACGCCATCGTGTGCCGCTCCGACCGGCCGATCCCCGACTCGATGAAGGCGAAGATCTCGCTGATGTGCGACGTCGACCGGGAGGCCGTGGTCAACGCCAGCGACGCGCCCTCGATCTACGACATCCCTCGCGTGCTGCACGGCGAGGGCCTCGACGCATACGTCGTACGCCGGCTGAACCTGCCGTTCCGCGACGTGGACTGGACCGAGTGGGACGACCTGCTGCGCCGGGTGCACCACCCGGCGGAGGAGGTCACGGTCGCGATGGTGGGCAAGTACGTCGACCTCCCGGACGCCTACCTGTCGGTCGCCGAGGCGCTGCGGGCCGGCGGCTTCGCGCACGAGGCCAAGGTGCAGCTGCTGTGGGTGCCCTCCGACGAGTGCCAGACCCGGGAGGGCGCCGCCCGGCACCTCGCCGACGTCGACGCCGTCTGCGTGCCCGGTGGCTTCGGCATCCGCGGCATCGAGGGCAAGGTCGGCGCCCTCGAGTACGCCCGCACCCACGGGATCCCCACCCTGGGACTCTGCCTGGGTCTGCAGTGCATGGTGATCGAGTTCGCGCGCAACGTCGCCGGGATCGCCGAGGCCGACTCCACCGAGTTCCACCCCGGCTGCGCGGAGCCGGTGATCGCCACGATGGCCGAGCAGGAACGGTTCGTGCAGGGCGCGGGCGACCTGGGCGGCACCATGCGGCTGGGCCTCTACCCGGCCGAGCTCAAGGCCGGCTCGGTGGTGCGGGAGACCTACGGCGAGGACAAGGTCGAGGAGCGGCACCGGCATCGCTACGAGGTCAACAACGCCTACCGGGACCGGCTCGAGCAGGCCGGGCTGGTGGTCAGCGGGACCTCCCCGGACGACACCCTGGTGGAGTTCGTCGAGCTGCCCCGCGAGGTGCACCCCTACTACGTCTCCACGCAGGCGCACCCCGAGCTCCGGTCCCGCCCCACCCGCCCCCACCCGCTGTTCTCCGGGCTGGTCCGGGCCGCCATCGCCCGCCAGAAGGAGCTGCAGTTCCCCATCGACGAGCGCGCTCTGCGGCGGCGCGACGACGCCGTGCCGTCGGCGACGGTGCCCGGGCAGCCCTCGGTCCCGGTCGAGACGCCCGCGCGCTGAGGCCCCGGCCGAGCGGCTCAGCCGTCCGCGCGGGCCCGCAGCATCCGGCGCAGCCCGTCGATGCCCTCGGTGAGCCCGCGACGCAGGATCGGGTTCAGCTGGTCGTCGCCGGCGGCGGTCTCGAGGTCGTCGACCTCGGCGGGGTCGTCGACCGTCACCGGGAAGAACGCCCGGCCGGTCGCCAGCATGCTGAGCATGCCACCCTCGAGCCGGGGCAGGGCGTCGAGGTATCGGCGCACGTAGTCCGCGAGCAGCCGCTCCTGCCCCGGACGCCAGAAGGCCGGCCCCAGCCCGAGGATGCGATCGGGAGGCACCGAGCGGTCCTCGAAGACCGCCTGCCACACCTCGTCCTTGGCGGCCGCCTCCGGCACCGCCGCGCGCACGGTGAGCGCCTGGAAGGCCGAGTCGGGGTCCGGGTCGCGCCGCCGCAGCTCGGCGACGGCCCCCTCGTCGTACCTGCCGAGCTCGGCCTCCCGGGTCAGCAGCAGCCAGGCCAGCTCGACGTCGTCGCCGGCCCGCGCCCGGACCGCGTCCAGGTCGGCCTCGGAGGTGGCGGTCCGGGCGAGCGTCCGCAGCGCCAGGTCGCGCAGCGGTGCCCGGGCGGCCAGCTCGACCGCGACGGCGGCGACCTGCGCGGTCAGCTCCTCGCGCCGGGAGGCCGGGGCCCAGCGTTCGACCGCCGAGACGAGCTGGCGCAGGATCACCTCGGCGACGGCGGCCTCGTGCTCGTCGCGGACCGCGGAGGTGGCCACCGCCACGTAGTCGCCCGTGGTCGTCTCCGCGTGCGCGAGCATGTCCCAGAAGGTCGACGTGACGACCGCGCGCGACATCGCCGACGGCAGGCCGCCGGCCCCCGCGAGCAGCAGCCGCGTGGACTCGGGATCGGGCCGCGTCGACGCGAAGGTCAGGTCCTCGTCGTTGGGCAGCAGCAGCGCCCCTCCGGCCGGCACGTCCAGGCCGCTGACCGGCGTGCGCTCCCCGGTCGTCTCCACCGGCACGAGGGCACGGCGTCGCCAGCCGCCGCCGCTGCGCTCGTAGACGCCCACGTCCAGGCGGTGCACGCGCGGCGGCCCTCCGTCCGGTCCCTGACCGTGCAGGGCCCAGCCCTCGGCGTCACGGAGCAGGCGGAGCCGGTCGGTGCCGGCGCGGTCCAGCCACCCCTCGACCCAGGGCGCGAGGTCACGGCCCGAGGACCGCTCCAGCGCGGCCACGAGGTCGGCCAGGGTGGTGTTGGACCACGCGTGCTGCGAGAAGTAGTCCCGCAGCCCGGACAGGAAGACGTCCTCGCCGAGCAGCGCGACCAGCTGCTTGAGCACCGAGGCGCCCTTGGCGTAGGTGATCGCGTCGAAGGAGGCGGAGGCCTGGGCGACGTCGCGCGAGCGCTGCCGGATCGGGTGCCGGGTGGGCGCGCGGTCGGAGGCGTAGCCGCCGCTCTTGCGCAGTGCCAGGAAGGTCGCCCAGGTGTCGGCGAACTCGGTGAGCGCCGAGCAGGCCCACATGGCGGCCCACTCCGCGAACGACTCGTTGAGCCACAGGTCGTCCCACCAGGTCATCGTCACCAGGTCGCCGAACCACATGTGGGCCATCTCGTGCAGCAGGATCTCGGCGCGGAACGCCCGTTCTCGCGGCGTCGGGGCGCTGCGGAACAGCGCGAAGTCGCCCCAGGTGACGCATCCCCAGTTCTCCATCGCCCCCGGCATGTCGGGGATGAAGACGGTGTCGTACCTCGACTGGCCGAAGGGCTGCCCGAACCGCTCGCCGAAGAAGGCCAGGCCCGCGACGGTCGTCGCGAAGAGCTCCTCGGCGTCCCGGTCGAGCATGGCCGCCAGCGACCGGCGGCAGAGGAAGCCGATGTCGTGGCCGCCGCGCTCCTGGCGGACCTCGTGGAACGGCCCGGCGTTGACGACCACGACGTACGTCGACAGCGGCGGCGTGTCGGGGAAGGTCCACTGGCGAGCCGGGTCCTCGCCGAGGCCCGCGCCCACGGCGTGGGTGACCGACGAGGCGGCCCGGTTGGAGGTGACCGTCCAGGCGGCCGGCGCCAGCACGGTGAAGGCGTGCGGGGCCTTCAGGTCGGGCTGGTCGAAGCACGCCCACGCCCGGCGGGCGTCGTCGGGCTCGAACGACGTCCAGACGTAGACCAGCCCGTCGCCGGGGTCCACGCTGCGCTGGACGCCCTGCCGGGAGGAGGTGTCCTGCTGGACGCTCTCGACCACCAGCTCGTTGTGCGCGGCCAGGCCGGCCAGCCGGATGCGGCCCTGCGCCACCGCCGCGGCAGGCAGCGGCACGCCGTTGAGGGTCGCCGAGCGGACCTCCGCCACGCAGTCGACGAAGCTCTCCGCGCCCGGCTCGGCGCACCCGAACCGCACCCGGGAGGTGGCCCGCCAGGCGGGGCCGTCGGCCAGGCCCGTCATGTCGACGTCGATGTCGTACCTCTCGACGTCGAGCAGGGCGGCGCGTCGGCGCGCCTCCTCGCGGGTCAGGCTGCGCTCGGGCATCGGCGCTCCAGGTGGCTGCGGGGGTGAGTGGCGGTCAGGCTACCGTCGGGCCCATGCCCGCACCCGAGGACGTCGCCGACCGGCCGGAGTCCTGGCCGGTCCACGACGTCGAGCAGATCTGGCAGGGGCCGGCGCCGTTCTCGGTGCGCCGCGACCTCGTCTCCGCTCCCGGCCGCCCCGAGGAGCACTTCGGCCGGCTGGTGCTCGAGCATCCGGGTGCGGTCGTGGTGCTCGCCCTCGACGACCGGGAGCGCGCCCTGGTCCTGCACCAGTACCGCCACCCGGCCCGGCGGCGGTTCGTGGAGCTGCCCGCCGGGCTGCTCGACGTGGCGGGGGAGGACCCGCTGGCCGCGGCCCGCCGCGAGCTGCAGGAGGAGGCGCTGCTGCTCGCCGGACGCTGGGACCACCTGTTCACGACCTGGTCCTCGCCGGGCCTGTCCAGCGAGACGATCGCCTACTACGTGGCTCGGGACCTCTCCGCCGCGGCCGACCGCGGCGGCTTCGAGCCCGAGCACGAGGAGGCGGACATGACGCTGGCCTGGGTGCCGCTCGACGACCTCGTGGAGGGCGTGCGCGACGGCCGGGTCGGCGACGGGCCGACGGCTGCGGCCGTGCTCGGCTACCGGCTGTTCGGGCATAGACTCGGCGACGGCCGCCCCGGTGGAGGGGCGGCCGGTCACCGAGAGGAACCTGGTCGATGAAGGTCGGCGTCCCCAAGGAAGTCAAGAACAACGAGTACCGCGTGGCGATCACCCCCGTCGGTGCCCACGAGCTCACCGAGCACGGGCACGAGGTGTACGTCGAGCGGGGAGCGGGCGTCGGCTCGCTGATCCCCGACGAGGAGTACGTCGCCGCGGGCGCGACCATGCTCGACGCCGCCGACGACGTGTGGGGCACCGCGGACATGGTGCTCAAGGTCAAGGAGCCCATCGAGGTCGAGTACGACCGGATGCGCGAGGGCCAGACGCTGTTCACCTACCTGCACCTGGCCGCCGACAAGCGGCTCACCGACGAGCTCCTCGCGCGCCGGGTCACCGCGGTGGCCTACGAGACGGTGCAGCTGCCCTCGGGCTCCCTGCCGCTGCTCTACCCGATGTCCGAGGTGGCCGGCTGCCTGGCCCCCCAGGTCGGGGCGCACGCGCTGATGCGGGCCCAGGGGGGCCGCGGCGTGCTGCTCGGCGGCGTCGGCGGGGTCGCCAACGCCAAGGTGGTCGTCATCGGCGCCGGGGTGGCCGGGCAGAACGCCGCCAACATCGCCCTGGGCATGGGGGCCGACGTCACCCTGCTGGACACCGACCTGGACAAGCTGCGGCTGTCGTTCTGGCGCTACAACAACCGGGTGCACGGGCTGGCCTCCTCGAGGCTGGCCATCCAGCAGAAAGTGGTCGAGGCGGACCTGGTGATCGGCTCGGTGCTGATCCCGGGGGCGAAGGCGCCCAAGCTGGTGAGCAACGCGCTCGTCTCGCAGATGAAGCCCGGCT
The DNA here is from genome assembly GCA_025927955.1 of Nocardioidaceae bacterium. Classification (GTDB taxonomy): domain Bacteria; phylum Actinomycetota; class Actinomycetes; order Propionibacteriales; family Nocardioidaceae; genus Nocardioides_B. Next base: position 1,367 of record JAICKK010000094.1, on the reverse strand, counting down.
CCGTGCTGGTCGACATCGCCGTCGACCAGGGCGGCTGCTTCGAGGACACCCATCCCACCACCCACGACGACCCGACCTACACCGTGCACCAGTCGGTGTTCTACTGCGTCGCCAACATGCCCGGCGCGGTCCCGAACACCTCGACGTACGCGCTGACCAACGCGACCCTGCCCTACACCGTCGCGCTCGCCGACAAGGGCTGGCAGCAGGCGCTGGTCGAGGACCACTCGCTGGCCCTGGGCCTCAACACGTACGCCGGGAGCCTGACCAACAAGCCGGTCGCGGACGCCCACGGCCTCGAGCACCGGTCCCTCGACGAGGTGCTCGGCTGAGGCAGGCGATGACCCTCGCCGAACGGCTCCCGGGCGCGCAAGAGGCGCCCGGCGAGCCGGCGCGCGCGGTGCGCACGTACCTCGACCACCTCGGCGTGGAGCGCGGACTGGCGGCGAACACGCTGACCTCCTACCGCCGCGACCTGCGGCGCTACGTCGCCTGGCTGGCGCAGCGCGGGGTCCACCACCTGGCCGACGTGCGTGAGGACACGGTCACCGACTTCCTGGTGGCGCTGCGCGAGGGCGACACCGACCATCCACCGCTCAGCGCCGGCTCGGCCGGCCGGACGGTGGTCGCGGTGCGGGGCCTGCACAGGTTCGCGGTCCGGGAGGGCCTCTGCCCGAACGACCCGTCGGCCGCGGTCCGGCCCCCCGCGCCGGCGCGGCGGCTGCCCAAGGCGCTGCCGCTGGCCGAGGTGGAGAGGATCCTCGAGGCCGCCGGCGCGCCGGGCACCGCGCTGGCGCTGCGCGACCGGGCGCTGCTGGAGGTCCTCTACGGCACCGGCGCCCGGATCTCCGAGGCCGTCGGCCTGGACGTCGACGACCTCGACCTCGCCGACCCGGCCGGGGACGCAGGCGGGGACGGGGGCGGGGTGCTGCTGCGTGGGAAGGGTGGCAAGGAGCGCCTGGTCCCGGTGGGGTCGTTCGCCCGCGCGGCGCTCGAGGCCTACCTCGTCCGCGGCCGGGGCCAGCTGGCCCGGCAGCAGCCGGGCCGGGGGGTCCCGGCGGTGTTCCTCAACGCTCGCGGAGGCCGGCTCTCCCGGCAGAGCGCCTGGACGGTCCTGGTCCGGGCCGCCGAGCGCGCCGGGGTCCGCGCCGAGGTGTCCCCGCACACCCTGCGACACTCGTTCGCCACCCACCTCCTCGACGGCGGCGCCGACGTGCGGGTCGTCCAGGAGCTGCTCGGGCACGCGTCCGTGACGACCACGCAGGTGTACACGCTGGTGACCGTGGACCGGCTCCGCGAGGTCTACGCCACCTCGCACCCGCGCGCGCTGGGCTGAGCCGCCCGACCACCCGACGCTGGCGGTTGAG
>JAICKK010000036.1 GCA_025927955.1 Nocardioidaceae bacterium | reverse complement strand
GAGCTGGAGAGTGGGGCGGCCCAGCTGCTCGGTGACCACGTTGGGCCGCATCGTGCCCAGGCCGCGGGTGCCGGCCAGCGTGACGTTCTCCAGCCCGGCCAGCGGGATGAAGACCGCCAGCATCCGCAGGTAGGCGGTGCTCTCCTCGACGTGGCGCGGGTTGACCAGCGCCGACACCTCCGGGGCGAACACCAGCAGCGCGACGGCCATCAGCCCTGCGACGACCAGCACCGGGCGGGCCGCCGTCCGGTACAGGAGCTCGCGGGCGCCGGCGACCCCCTGTGCCCGGGCCTTCGCCAGGAAGAAGACCAGGCCCGTGTTGGTGCCCAGCTGACCGACCACCGTGGCCAGCATGAACAGCGAGGTCGCGGCGAAGAAGACCCCGGCCCTCTGCTGGGGGAGCCCGCGCGTCACCGCCAGCGTCACGCCCAGGGTCGAGGCCGCCGAGACCGCGGCTCCCAGGAGGTTGGCGGTGCTACCTCGCGCGACGCCCGCCAGCCGCGAGCGTGAGGCCGTGGCGGGCCCCTCCGCCGACGCTGCCGCCGACGCTGCCGCCGGGACGGGGGTGCTGGTCATGTGCCCTCGTGAGCGGCCCGGCCCTTGCCCGGGAGCGGTCCTCGTTCCCGCCGTACCGTCGTGGACTGCGTGCGGTCGACCTGAGGGGGGCCCGGCTGCGCGGCCCTTCCCTTCGGCGATCCCGCACCCGGCGGAGTCGCGGTGAGGCCCGACTCGCCCTGAGCGGTCCGCGCGTCGCGCCTGGCCCGCAGCGCGAGCCCCACGACCCGCAGGCTCACCAGCTGGGCACGTGCGGCGATGTCGCCCACGTCCACGCTGCTGCTGGCGCGGTCGCGACCCACGAGCAGCACGGCGTCGGCGAGGCGCGCCGTGGCCAGCTCGGCGGGAAGCACCAGCGGCCCGGTCACGACGAGCACGTAGTCGAAGCTGCTCTTGAGGGTCTTGACCACCTGGCCGAAGCGCTCACCGGAGAGCAGCTCCTGCTGCTCGACGATGCCGCTGCCGGCGGGCAGCACCATGAGCCCGTCGTGCTCGACGAGCAGCGAGGCCACCGCCTCCTCGTCGCGCAGCGCCTGCGAGAGCCCGCGGGCGAAGCGCGCGTCGTCGCCGAACGGGTTCGGCTCGTTCACGGCCGCGACCACCAGGGCGACCCGGTACCCGGCACGGGTCATGGAGCGTCCCAGCTCCATCGCCACCGAGGTGGAGGAGTCCTTGCGGCCCACACCGCTGACCGCGACCGCGCTCGGCAGCGCCGTCGAGGCCAGGATCGAGGTGCGCAGCCGCTGGTAGGCCTGGCGGTCGGTGACCGCGCTGTCCTTCCCGCGACCGTCACCGAAGACGGCCAGGACCGGCACGCCGGCGACCACGGAGCTGGAGCGCGCGTCCACGCGCTTGTCGCGACGGCCGAGCCAGAGCACCAGCGCGAGGCCCACGAGCAGGCCCACGAGCCCGCCGGCCACCACGAACAGCGTCGCGGCCACGCCCTGGGCCACGCCCAGCTCGGCGGGGGCCACGAGCGTGCCGGGGTCGGAGGCGATGGACTCCGCCGTGCTCAGCGAGTCCTGCAGCGAGATCAGCTGCTCGGTGAGCACCTGGATCTGGCGGGACGTCTTCGGGTCGAACGACGTCGCGGCGGCCTTGTCGGAGGCCGTCGTCAGCTCCTTCTTGACGGCGGTGATCCGCTTGGTCAGCTGGTTGACGCTCGTGGCCCGCGTCGCGTCGGTGACCTTCTTGCGGTAGGCGAGGTACGACGTGGCGACGGCCTGGGCCACCGCCTTCGACTGCTCGGCCGACGGCGTCTTGGCCGTGACCAGCACGATCTGCGTGTTCGGAGGCACGCTGACCGCGATCTGGTTGTCCTGGAGGTCGGTCTTCAGCTGCTGGTTGGCCAGTGCCAGGACGGGGTCGGAGTCGACCAGCGCCGCCTCGGTGGTCATGGCGATGGTCACCTGCTGGCCGCTCGACCCGGTGTCCGGGCTCAGCGGGTTCCCGGCACTGGGACTGATCAGGATGCGCGCGGACGAGGAGTACACGTGCGGACGGCTCGAGGCGTAGGCCGCCCCGGCGACCGCGCCGAGCACGGCGAGCACGACGGCGACCGCTGCGTAGCGACGCAGGGCGTGCCGCAGCTGCTGCGGGCGCTCCTCGATAAGGACCTGGCTCACGTTCCACCTTCCCCCTGCGCCCGAACGGCACAGATCCCAGCGTTTCCAGAATTCCGAGCATATGGTCGTCGCGCATCGGGCGTGACGAGCTTGGTGAAAGTCATCCGGACAGCGACCGTCGCGGCGGTCGCAGCCGGGTGGCCACGACGACGCCGTGCACCTCGATCTGCTGCTGCACGAGCCGGTCGCGGCAGGCCACGACCTCGTCGGACCGGCTGCGCTCGGAGGCGACCACGACCGCTCCGACGCGGGACTCGTGTCGAGGCGCGGCCTCCTCCAGCGTGCGGGCCATCCCCGAGGCGGTCGGGTCCCGCTCGTCGACCGCGACGTACGCGATCGGCTGGCGCCGCAGCATGAGCAGCAGCGAGCGGACGCCGTCGGGGGTGTAGGGCACCCGCCCGACCAGCGGCAGCCCCACGTCCTCGCGGAGCTCCTTGAGGCGCAGCAGCCTCGGGCCGGCGGCGCCGCGCACCATGGCGAGCAGCAGGCCCAGGCCCAGACCCGCGGTCAGGCCGCTGACCAGGGCGACACGCGCGGGGTCACCGCTGCGGGTCGCCTCGGTGGATCCGGTCACCCGCCCGCCCGACAGGGTCATCGCGTCGATGCGCGCGGACTTGTGGGCGACCTCGGTGGCCCGCGTCAGCAGCTGGGAGCGGCGGTCGCGGGTGACCACGGTCTGCGCCCGCGCGACGTTGCGGTCGCCCACCCTGGCCTTGATGGCGGAGACCTCCCGGTCCAGGATCCCGGTCGCCGCGGCCAGCGTGTCCGCCTGGGCCTGCAGCACCGCCTGCTCGCTCCTCTGCTCCGCCTGCAGGCGCAGCGTCCGCTGGTGCAGGAAGGTGCCGGCGGCCGCATGCACACCGGCGGTGGCCGCCGTCGCGCTCGGCGCGGTGAAGTGCAGGTGCAGCACGGTGGTGTTCGGGGTGGCGGTCACGGTCAGGTGCTCGGCCACGTCCGCCAGCGACTGGCCGCTGGCGTCCGCGGTCGCGTGCTGGACCGCCTGACCGGCGACGAGCTGCGCGTCGGTGTTCACGTCCTTGGGCCGCTGCGTGGTCGTCGGGTACCGCGGGGGCGCGGTCAGCATGACCGTCGTCGTGGCCTTGTAGGGGCTGGGACGCAGGGCCGTCCACGTGGCTCCCAGCACGAGGCCCAGCAGTGCGACGACCAGCACCAGCGGCAGCTCGTCGCGGATCACCGCGACGTAGCGCGACAGCGGCACCAGCGGCAGCCGCGTGGACACGGTGCCCGGGGCGTCCGAGGCCTCGGACGCGGCCTCCCGGCACAGCAGGCCCACCGCGAGCATGACGATGAGCAGGCCCAGGCCCAGCGAGTTGTAGACGGGAAGGGTCACCGCCCAGGCGACCAGCACCGACAACCCGATCGTGGCCGCCGGGGAGCGCAGCCGGATGTGCCGCAGGAACATCAGCGCGAAGAAGACGGAGAACAGGACCAGGCCCACCAGCCCCTGGCTGTACACCACGAGCCACAGCTGGCCCTGGGTGCCGAGGGCGGGAGGGCTGCAGCGCGGGCACTGGGCGGTCGAGCCGCCGGTGATGCTCTGGAAGTTGCCCTGGACGTTGCGGGTGCTGCCGAGCCCGACGATCGGCGAGGTGGCGGTGACGCTCTGGACGGTGAGCGTGCCGAGGTTCGTGCGGCCCTGCTCGCTGCCCTTGTTGGCGAAGCGGGAGGAGACGATGCCACCGAGCGGCGAGAGCGAGAGCACCACGGCGATGGCCGCCGCGCCGGCGATGACCCCCCACAGGAGGGCCGGCTTGCCGGTGACCGCGGCCCGGATGGCGACGAACAGCGCCATCGCGACCAGCGCGCCCCACATGCCCCGGTTGATCGAGTAGATCATCGGGACGGCGGCGACCAGCAGGACCGGTCCCGCCGCCAGCCGGCGCCAGCCGGCACCCTTGCCGCACCAGGCGTAGAGGAAGAAGGGCAGCGTGACGGCGAAGTTGAGGCCCCAGGTGTTCGTGTAGGCGAACGGCGCGCTGGGACGCGGCGAGACGAAGCCGAGCACCTTCTGCAGCTCGGCCGCCTGCGGGTGGATCATCTTCTGGATGAACTGGTTGCTCGCCAGCGCGTGCGGCAGCAACAGCTCCATCAGCGACCTGAACTCGAAGTACGGCGAGACCACCCCCAGCAGCCCGCCGAGGGTGACGGTCACGAACATCCAGGCGAGGATGCGGCTGATCCGTGTGACGCTCAGCTGCGCACGCGTGTTGACGACGTACATCAGCACGACCGTGATGGACACGTACCAGGCCAACCGGTAGCCGAACGTGACGAGGCGGGTGCTGCTGTTGTCCGCGACGGCCCCGAACGCGTCCACCTTGAGCAGGACCACGCCCACCAGCACCCAGAGCAGGAACGTCAGCCACCAGCCGAAGCCACGGGGGACGAGGACCCGCCGCTGGCGCAGCAGGTGCAGGGCCATGGGGACGACCATCAGCGGCACGATCCACTCGCTGAGGCCGAGCGCCCACCACAGGGGGAACGGCACGAACAGGGTGGCGAGTGGCCACCCGGGGCCGAGGAAGCGACGGGGCGGAGCGGTCGTCGGCTCGCGGGGGGTGTCGGCGACGGTGGGGTCCAGAGGGGTCACCCGCGTCGGAACAGCGATCGTCACGACATCCCAGCCTTGCCCCTCATGGTGCCCGCCCCCGGTGCACGTCATCACTGCAGCTCTAGTTGTGCGGCGTGCGCACCGCCTCAGCGGTGCCGGCCCAGAGAGCAAGGGTAACGGACAAGCCGGGCGCGGGAGGCCGAGACCGCAGAATCACAGGAATCAGTCGTCCAGGCCCCGGGCGGCCAGCGCCTCGCCCAGGGCATCGGCATGGCGCAGGGACCGCACGAGGAGGGGTACGGCGAACGCGCGAGGGCTCGCGGCCAGGCCCCGGGCCCGCTGGGCGTCGCGGACCTCCTCGGCCAGGCCGACCACGACCGGGACGCACCGCACGCCGAGGGCCAGCACCAGGCCGACGCGCTCGGGGTCCACCCGCAGCGCCCGCAGCGGACGGCACCCGGTGACCACGGCGTCCACGAGCTCGGTCGTCCTCGTGGTCAGGCTGACCAACGCCGCGAGCAGCACCAGCACGGCGAGCACGCCGACCACCACGACGGCGCGCTCCCAGCCGCTCACCAGCAGCTGGAACACCGCCGTCACGCCCGCCACCCACGCGAGCGGCCGGAGCTGGCGGGCCACCACGCGTGGGGGCAGTCCGGCCGCGGCGTACGCGCCGAGCACGAGCGCCAGGGCGACGAGCACCTGCCACGGCCGGTCGAGGAGCACCGAGCCGACCCCGGCGGCCACCATCACCACCAGCTTGACCCCGGCGGGCGCCCGGTGCAGCGGCGACCGTCCGGGCGCGTAGACGCCCAGCGCGGTGGTCATGCCATGAGCTTGCGGTAGTGGCGCACGGCGGTGGCCGGCAGGTCGTCGAAGACGAGATGCCCCTCGTCGAAGACCAGGACGCGGTCGAAGCCGTCGAGCAGGTGCAGGTGGTGGGTGACCAGCACCACCTGCTGGGGGAGCCGCGCGACGACCCCGGAGATCCGCTCCGCGTTCCGCAGGTCCAGCAGCGTGGTCGGCTCGTCCATCACCAGCACGTCAGGCTCGGTGACCAGCACCGAGGCCAGGGCCAGCATCTGCTTCTGGCCGCCGGAGAGCAGGTGCGCGGGGTGGTCGGCGTGGTCGGCGAGGCCGTGCTCCTCGAGGGCCCGTGCCACCCGCTCGCGGACCTCCGTCCTGGACAGCCCCCGCCGGCGCAGCCCGAAGGCGACGTCCTCCGCGACGGTCGGCATCACGATCTGGGCGTCCGGGTCGGTGAAGCAGAAGCCCACCCGCCGGCGGACCGCACGACCCTCGCGCCGCGTGTCGTGACCGTCCACGGTGACGCTGCCCTCACTGGGCAGCACCAGGCCGTTGAGGAGGCGGGCGAAGGTCGACTTCCCGGACCCGTTGGCGCCCACGACGCCGACCCGCCGCTCGTCCAGCCGGACGTCGAGGGCCGCCAGGACGGTGCGGTCGCCGTACCGGTGGCTGACGCCGCGGGCCTCGATCAGCGGCATCGCTCGACCACCATCGCGACGCCCTGGCCCCCGCCCACGGAGACCGCCGCCAGGCCGTAGCGCCCGGCTCCGGCCCGGACCATCTGGGAGAAGAGCCGGACCAGGAGCACCGCGCCCGAGGCCCCCCACGGGTGGCCGAGGGCGAGTGCGCCTCCCTCGACGCACACCCGCTGCGGGTCGAGCCGCAGCGCGTCGCAGCAGGCGAGCACCTGCCCCGCGAAGGCCTCGTTGAGCTCGACCACGTCCACCCGGTCCAGGGTCAGCGCCGCGCCTTCCAGCGCCTGCCGCACGGCGGGCACCAGCCCGAGCCCGGGCAGCTTCGGGTCCACGCCGGCCGTCGCGGTCGCCAGCACCCGCAGGCCGGGCACGTCGAGGCGCCGGTGGGTGGCGCCGTCGACCAGCGCGAGCGCCGCGGCCCCGTCGTTGACCCCGCAGGAGCTCCCGGCCGTGACCGTCCCGCCGTCCTCGGCGGCGCGGAACGCCGGGCGCAGCCTCGACAGCCGAGCCTCGCTGAGACCGGCGCGGGGCCGCTGGTCGCGGCGGAGGCCGTGCACCGAGACCAGCTCCGCGTCGAACGTGCCCGCCTCGCGGTGGGCGCACGCCAGCCGGTGGGAGCGGGCGGCGTAGGCGTCCTGGCGCTGACGGTCGATGCCGGCCCTCTCGGCCAGCAGGTCAGCGGCCAGGCCCATGTCCGGGTCGCCGTGGGCGGCCGGGGCGAACGGCGCGCGCTCGTAGCGCCGGGGCGGGTCGCCGGGCCAGGACCGCCACGGCGCCGTCGACGCCGACTCCACCCCGCCCGCGAGCACCACCCCGGGGTGCGTGCGCAGCAGGGCGGCCGCGACGTCGACGGCCGCCAGGCCCGAGCCGCACTGCCGGTCGACCGTGAGGCCGGGGACCTCGACGGGCAGGCCGGCCTCCAGGGACGCGACCCGGGCCACGTCACCGCCGGGGCCGGTGCAGTTGCCCAGCACCACCTCGCGGACCCGGCCGGCACCGGCGAGCGCCGGGTCCTTGACGAGGCCCGCCAGCACCGGTGCCGCCAGCTCCGGCGCGGTCACGGACGCGAGCGCGCCGCCGGCGGTGCCGATCGGGGTGCGCAGCGCCGCGACGACCACCGGGGCGTCACGGGAGGCGGGCAGGTCCACCCTGGGAACGCTAGCGGTGACCACTGGTACGTCGCTCAGGCGAGCCGGCGTGCCGTCGCCGGCCCACCGGTATCGTCGCCGGGCCTGGACAGCACGCGGGCGACGCCCTCCCGGTCCACCTTGCCGGCGGGGGTGAGCGGCAGCGGGTCGAGCAGGTACCAGACCCGCGGCCGGCGGGCACCGTGCAGCCGGTCGCGGGCGAGCCGGCGCACCGCCGGGTGGTCGTCGCCTCGGGTGAGCACGACCGCCGGCAGGCTGCCCCAGAGGGGGTGCGGGACCCCCACCACGACCAGGTCCCCGCGCGCTGCGGGCCGCAGGACCGCCTCGATGTCGGCCAGGTCCACGGTGCTGCCCCCGACGGTGGCCGTGCCCGGGCGTCCCGAGACGAGGAGCCGCCCGCCCCGCAGCTCCCCGCGGTCCCCGACGGTGGCGAACCCGTCGGCGCCGCGGCGCAGCGGGCCAGCGGGCTGGCGGCCGTCGCGCCCGTCGTACCCGGTGCACAGGTAGGGCGAGCGCACCCAGATCTCACCGTCGCGGACCTCGACCTCCACGCCGGGGAACGGGCGCAGGTCGCCGGCGTGGGAGCCCCAGGCGACGAAGGACAGCTCGGAGGCGCCGTAGTAGTGCCGGACGCGGACGCCCGCGGCGGCCGCCCGGTCGTGCAGGCCGGGCGCCAGCCGGTCCCCCGCGACGATCGCGGTGCCGCCGACCAGGAGGCCGTCGTCGAGGCACGCGGCCAGCGCTGACGGGGTCAGGTGCGCGTGGGTGGCATCCCGCGGGTCGCGCACCAGCCGGGCCGACGACATGGTCGCGTGCACGGCGGCGAACAGGTTCATCGTCGCGCTCAGCGGCCCGGGCACCCAGACCCGTGAGGCCGCGTCGGTCCCCGTGAGCCGGGAGAACGCGTCGAACGAGCCGACCCACGACCGGGTGCTGCGGACCACGGCCCGCGGGACGCTCGAAGTGCCGCCGGTCGCCAGGACCACCGGCTCGCCGGCCTCGTGGGCGGCCAGGAACGCCGCGACCGGGTCCCCGGTCGCAGTCGTCGGGGTCGTCGGTCGCTCAGGCAGGGGCCGGCTCCTCCGCCCGCCCTCGATGCTCGCCGAGGAGCCCGGGATAGGCGGCGTGGACGCCGCGGGCGACCAGCGCGGCGACGGCGACCTTGGCGAGGTCGCCGACGACGTACCAGGCGTTGGCGGCCAGGGCCGCGTCCAGGCGCAGGTGCGCGAGGGCGACCATGCCCAGCGTGCCCGCGGCGTACATCAGCACGATGCCGCCGAGCAGGTTGGCGACCACCCCCCACCAGAGGTGGTACGACGGGCCGCCGCGCTCGACCAGCCAGCCGATGAGGGCAGCGCAGAACGGGAACGCGAGCAGGAAGCCGGCGCTCGGGCCGGCGAAGACGCCGAGGCCGCCACGCCCACCGGCCAGCAGCGGGAGGCCGACGGCGACGAGGGCGAGGAACAGCAGCAGGGCGGCGAACGCGCGCCGGGCGCCCAGCACCGACCCGGCCAGCATCACGCCGAGGGACTGTGCGGTGACCGGCACGGGGACCGGCAGGCTGATCGCGGGCACCAGGCCGAGGGCGGCGACCACCCCGGCGAACGTCGCGACCAGGGCCAGGTCGCGGGAGGTCCAACGGTTGCGACTCACGCTTCGCAGTGTAGGGAGCGCCTGCGCGTCCGAGCGCTGCGGCCCGGTGTGCCGACACCGCCTACAGCCGCCCGGCGGAGAAGGTGTCGCAGGCCCTCAGCGTGCCCTTCTCGCGGCCCGTCGTGAACCAGCGCATCCGCTCGGCGGCCGAGCCGTGGGTCCAGGTCTCGGGGTCGACCTGTCCGGACGTCTCCCGCTGGATCCGGTCGTCGCCCACGGCCGCGGCGGCGTCGAGCGCGCGGGCCACGTCGTCGCGGGTGAGCCCGGTGATGAACGGCACGCCCGTGCGGTCGTCGGCGGTGGTGGCGTGCCCGGCCCAGATGCCCGCGTAGCAGTCGGCCTGCAGCTCCAGGCGCACCGAGTCGCTGGTGCTGCCCTGCAGCGAGTGCAGGCGGTCCATCGTGCCGAGCAGGTCCTGCACGTGGTGGCCGTACTCGTGGGCGAGCACGTAGGCCTGCGAGAAGGCGCCGCCCCTGGCGCCGAGCCGACCCTGGAGCATGTCCCGGAAGAACGTCGTGTCCAGGTAGACGTGCTTGTCGGCGGGGCAGTAGAACGGCCCGACCTGGGTCGAGGCGGTGCCGCAGCCGGTCGGGGTGCTCCCGGAGAACAGCTCGGTGCGGGCCGGGGTGTAGCGCACGTGGGCCTGGCGGGGAAGCTCCTCGCTCCAGAAGGACTGGATCGAGTTCACGTCGCCCACCAGGGAGCAGTCCTGGCTCTGGTTCGCCTCCCGCCCCGACCGGCACTGGGACAGCGACGCGCCGTTCGCCTGGTCCGCCGACCCCTGGGAGCTCCCCGAGGTGTCCGGGCCGCCGAGCTGTGACTGGAGGACCAGCACCACGATGAGCACGACCAGGCCGCCGAGCCCGCCGCCGACCTTCAGCCCGGAGCCGCCGAAGCCGCCCCCGCCAGGACCCCCAGCGGTCCCGCCGCCCCTCCCGCCACGGGAGCGCCTGCCGCGGCGGTCCTCGACCTGGCTGGTGTCGAGCCGGGCCTTGGGGTTGAAGCGCATGGGTGGGCCTCTCGGTAGGATGGGCACATGCTGTGCGCCGACTGAGTCCGGACGCTGCGTGTCCCGTCGTCCGTCTCCTGGAACTTCCCTGCTCGTCGAGGTTGCACACCCATGATCACCGCTCACCATCTCGAGGTCCGCGCGGGCGCGCGCCTGCTCATGCAGGACGCCTCCCTCCGGGTCGCCGCCGGCGACAAGATCGGTCTCGTCGGCCGCAACGGCGCCGGCAAGACCACGCTGACCCGCATCCTCGCGGGTGAGGCCCTCCCGGCCGCCGGGTCCGTGAGCCGCACCGGCAGTGTCGGCTACCTCCCGCAGGACCCGCGCACCGAGGACCCCGAGGTGCTCGCGCTGCACCGGATCCTGTCGGCCCGCGGGCTGGACGACGTGGTGCGCAGGCTGCGGGAGGCCGAGGCGGAGATGGCCTCCGACGACCCCGAGGTGCGCGACCGCGGGATGCGCCGCTACGAGCGCGCCGACGCGGCCCTGCACGCCGGCGGCGGCTACGCCGCGGAGGCCGAGGCCAAGCAGATCGCCTCCAGCCTCAAGATCGAGGACCGGATCCTGGCCCAGCCGCTGCGGACGCTCTCCGGTGGCCAGCGCCGGCGGGTCGAGCTGGCCCGGATCCTGTTCTCAGGTGCCGAGACCCTGCTGCTCGACGAGCCGACCAACCACCTCGACGCCGACTCGGTGCTCTGGCTGCGCGACTTCCTGGGCGCGTTCAAGGGCGGCCTGATCGTCATCAGCCACGACGTGGGCCTGCTCGAGAGGTGCGTCAACAAGGTCCTGCACCTGGACGCGAACCGTGCGGTCATGGACCTCTACAACCTCGGCTGGGCGGCGTACCTCGCCCAGCGGGAGACCGACGAGCGGCGCCGTCGCCGGGAGCGGCAGAACGCCGAGCGCAAGGCCAGCACCCTGACCGACCAGGCGAACAAGATGCGCGCCAAGGCCACCAAGGCCCAGGCGGCCCAGTCGATGCTCAAGCGGGCCGAGCGGCTGATGGAGGGTGTCGAGGCCGAGCGCCGCAACGACCGAGTGGCCCGGATCAAGTTCCCCGCGCCGGCGCCCTGCGGCAGGACGCCGCTCACCGCCGAGGAGCTCTCGAAGTCGTACGGGTCCCTGGAGGTCTTCACCGACGTGGACCTGGCCGTCGACAGGGGCAGCCGGGTGGTGGTGCTCGGGCTCAACGGCGCGGGCAAGACCACCCTGCTGCGGATCCTGGGCGGCGTCGACGAGCCGGACACCGGGCGGGTGCAGCCCGGTCACGGCCTTAAGCTGGGCTACTACGCCCAGGAGCACGAGACGCTCGACACCAGCCTGACCGTGCTGGAGAACATGCGCCACGCCGCACCGCAGCTGACCGACACCGAGGCGCGCAGCGTGCTCGGCTCCTTCCTGTTCAGCGGCGACGACGCCACCAAGCCGGCGTCGGTGCTCTCCGGTGGCGAGAAGACCCGGCTGGCGCTGGCCATCCTCGTGGTCTCCGCCGCGAACGTGCTGCTGCTCGACGAGCCGACCAACAACCTGGACCCCGCCTCGCGCGAGGAGGTGCTCGGCGCCATCCGCAGCTACGAGGGCGCGATCATCCTGGTCACCCACGACGAGGGGGCCGTCGCCGCCCTCGAGCCGGACCGCGTGCTGATCCTCCCCGACGGTGTGGAGGACCTGTGGAGCGCCGACTACGCCGAGCTGGTCGCCCTGGCCTGACGAACCCCGCCCGCCCGAGCCCACGCTGGTCGAGGTGCCCGAGCCGGCGCTGGTTGAGGTGCCCGAGTCCACGCTGGTTGAGGTGACCGCGCCCCCCGGGGCGAGGGCCTCGAAACCACCGGCACCTGCGCGCGGAGGTGGCCGTGGTTTCGAGGCCTCGGCTAGCGCCTCGGCACCTCAACCAGCGTGGCGGCGGGCCTCGAAGCCACCCGCACTTGCGCGTGGAGGTGGCCGTGGTTTCGAGGCCTCGGCTAGCGCCTCGCCACCTCAACCAGCGCATGGGCACCTTAACCAGCCGCCGTGCTCGCACCGCAGTCGACGGGTCAGGGCGTCTACGCTGCGCGGGTGACGACGACTGGGGTGGACCACGACGTGCTCGAGGCCGGCGGCCTGCGGCTGGAGGTGAGCGGCCCGGTCGCCACCGTCACCCTGGACCGCCCGCGGACCAGGAACTCCCAGACACCGGCCACCTGGGAGGCGCTGCGGGCCGTCGGGGAGCAGCTGGACCCCGCCGTACGCGTCGTGGTGGTGACCGGCGCGGGGGACACCTTCTCCTCCGGGCTGGACCGCAGCATGCTGGCACCCGACGCCGAGGGACGCTCTCCGCTGCTCCGGCAGCTCGACACCCCCGGCCCCGCGCTGGGCGAGCGGATCGCGGGCTGGCAGCAGGGCTTCACCTGGCTGCGCCGTCCCGACATCGTCAGCGTCGCGGCGGTGCGGGGGGCCGCCGTCGGCGCCGGCTTCCAGCTCGCGCTGGCCTGCGACCTGCGGGTCCTCGCCGACGACGCGCGGTTCTCCATGCGCGAGCCGGCGCTGGGCCTGGTCCCGGACCTCACGGGAACAAAACCGCTGGTCGAGCTGGTTGGCTACTCGCGTGCCCTGGAGATCTGCGCCACCACCCGGTGGGTGCAGGCCGACGAGGCGCGTGAGATCGGGCTGGCCACGGCCGTCGTACCTCCGGCCGAGCTGGAGGACACCGTCGCCGACCTGGTCGCTGCCCTGACCGCACCCGTCCACGGCGCGGTCTCGGAGACCAAGGCGCTGCTGCAGAGTGCGGGCACGCTGGACCTCGACGGCCAGCGCCGCGCCGAGCGGGAGGCGCAGGTACGCCGGCTGCGGGAGCTGGCGTGAGGGGGAGTGATCCCAGGAGCGAGGTGCGCGGATGTCGATGGGACACGGGATGGGGCCGGTGTGGCGCAATATGCGCACCGACCGCAGCGTCACCGAGCAGCACCTGGCCGGTGGCACGGTCCGCCGGGTCGTCGGGTTCGCCACCCCGCACCGCGTGCCGATCGCGGTCTTCCTGGCGCTGACCGTCGTCGACGCGGCGCTCGTCGTGGTCACGCCGCTGCTGGTCAAGCGGATCATCGACGACGGCATCATGCGACACGACACCCGTCTGGTCATCGTGCTCGCGGCGGCGGCGGCCGGGGTGGCCGTGCTGGACGCGGGGCTGGGTGTGGCGATGGGGTGGCTGTCGTCCCGCATCGGCGAGGGACTGATCTACGACCTGCGGACCTCGGTGTTCGCCCACGTCCAGCGGATGTCGCTGGCGTTCTTCACCCGCACCCAGACCGGTGCGCTGGTCTCCCGGCTCAACAACGACGTGATCGGTGCCCAGCGGGCGTTCACCTCGACGCTGTCGCAGACCGTCTCCAACGTGATCAGCGTGCTGGTGGTCGGCATCGCGATGGTCACGCTGAGCTGGCAGGTCACGTTGCTGTGCCTGCTGACCTTCCCGATCCTGCTGCTCGCCTCCCGCTGGGTCGGCAACCGGCTGGTCGGGCTCACCCGCGACCAGATGCAGGGCAACGCGGACCTGGGCAACTCGATGACCGAGCGCTTCAACGTGGGCGGCGCGATGCTGCTCAAGCTCTTCGGCCGCCGCGACGAGGAGGACCGGCAGTTCGCCGTGAAGGCCGCCGTCGTCCGCGACCTCGGGGTCCGGATCGCCGTGATCACCCGGGTGTTCGGCGCCACGCTGATGCTCGTCCCGGCGCTCGCGACCGCGCTGGTGTACGGCGTCGGCGGGGCGCTCGTGATCAGCGGTGCGCTGACCGTGGGCACCCTGCTGGCGCTCGCCACCCTGCTGCTGCGGCTGCTCGGACCGCTGCAGGGGCTCTCGAACGTGCGGGTCGACGTGATGACGGCGCTGGTGAGCTTCGAGCGGGTGTTCGAGGTGCTCGACCTGCCGTCGATGGTCAACGAGGACCCGGGCGCGGTGGCGCTGTCCGCCGACGCCGGCCGGGTCGAGTTCGAGCACGTGGCCTTCCGCTACCCGCGCGCCGACGAGGTCTCCCTGGCCAGCCTCGAGACCGTCGCCCGGGTCGAGTCGCGCGACAACGGCCTGGTCCTCTCCGACGTCTCGTTCACCGCCCTGCCCGGGCAGATGGTGGCCCTGGTCGGCCCCTCCGGCGCCGGCAAGACCACCATCACCCACCTCGTCGCCCGGCTCTACGACGTCACCTCCGGCTCTGTCCGGGTCGACGGGCACGACGTACGCCAGGTGACCCTGCAGTCGCTGGAGGACGCGGTCGGGTACGTCACCCAGGACGCCCACATGTTCCACGACACGATCCGCGCCAACCTGCGGTACGCCCGGCCCGGGGCCGGGGACCAGGAGCTGTGGGACGCCCTGGACGCGGCGCAGGTCGGCGCCCTGGTGCGCTCGCTGCCCGACGGCCTGGACACCGTCGTGGGCGACCGGGGCTACCGGCTCTCGGGCGGGGAGCGCCAGCGCCTGGCGATCGCGCGGCTCCTGCTGAAGGCGCCCTCGATCGTGGTCCTCGACGAGGCGACGGCGCACCTGGACTCCGAGTCCGAGGTCGCCGTCCAGCGCGCCCTCGACCGGGCCCTGGAGGGCCGCACGTCCCTGGTGATCGCTCACCGGCTCTCGACGGTGCGCAACGCGGACCTGATCCTCGTCGTCGCCGACGGCCGCATCGTCGCGTCGGGCACGCACGCCGAGCTCCTGCAGCAGGGCGGCCTGTACGCCGACCTGTACGCCACCCAGTTCGCGGTCACCCCCGTCTGATCCCCCCGACCCCGTTCCCGCCGAGGCGTCCCGTTCCGTGGTCCAGAGCTCGCCGAGGTGCCCAGTTCCGTGATCCGCCGCGCAGAACGGGACGCCTCGGCGAGGTGCGTCGCGCGGAACGGGACGCCTCACCCGGGGTGCGTCGCGCGGACCGGGACGCCTCGGCGGGGTGCGTCGCGCGGAACGGGACGTCTCGGCGGGGTGCGTCGCGCGGAACGGGACGCCTCGGCGGGGTGCGTCGCGCGGAACGGGACGCCTCGGCGGGGGAGTGGGGTCGTAGGCTCCCCGGATGGACCTCGGACTGGGCGGACGCGTCTACATCGTCACCGGCGGCTCGGGCGGGCTCGGCCGGGCCACCGCGGCGGTGCTGGTCGCCGACGGCGCGAAGGTGGTGCTCAGCGGCCGCACGCCGCAGACGGTCGCCCGGGCCGCGGCGGAGCTCGGCGAGGGGTCGGCCACCGGGGTCACGGCCGACAACGCCGACCCGGGGACGCCGGCGCGCCTGGTCGAGGCCGCCCGCAGGGCCTACGGGCGGCTCGACGGTGCCCTGATCTCCGTGGGCGGTCCCGCGGCCGGGTCGCTCATGGAGAGCTCCGACGCTGACTGGTCGGCGGCCCTCACGTCGGTGTTCCTCGGCGGTCTGCGCCTCGGCCGTGAGATCGGCCGGGAGCTCGGTGAGGGCGGCTCGATCGCCTACGTGCTGTCCTCGTCGGTGAAGGTGCCGATCCCGGGTCTGGCCATCTCCAACGGCCTGCGCCCCGGCCTCGCGATGGTCGCGAAGAACCTCGCCGACGAGCTGGGTCCCCGAGGGGTGCGGGTCAACGGGCTGCTTCCCGGGCGCGTCGAGACCGAGCGGGTGCGCTCCCTCGACGCGGGTACGGGCGACCCGGCCGCCGCCAAGGCACGCGCCAGCGCCGGGATCCCGCTGCGGCGCGACGGGCGGCCGGACGAGTTCGGCCGGGCGGCGGCGTTCCTGCTCTCACCCGCTGCGAGCTTCGTCAGCGGCGTGATGCTCCCCGTCGACGGGGGCATGCTGCGCGCCCTCTGACGGCTCTGTGACGTCGGTCACGTCGGCCATTTCCCCCTCGGCCGGCTCGCCGGTCCCCGCCCCGACCGTCTGGGACAGCCGTCCTCGGCCCGGTCGCTTCCACTCGTCGTACGCGAGGTAGAAGAACCCGAAGACGGCCAGCACCCCGAAGAACCACCACTGCAGGCCGTAGAAGAAGTGCGGCCCGTTGCCGAGGTCGGGCCGCTCGGCCTTCACCAGCGGCGTGTCGGGAGCCGGCGTCTCCCTCTCGGCGTCCACGAAGCCGCCGTACACGGGGCCGTCGAGTATCTTCGCGATGGCGGTGCTCGAGACCGCCCGGGCGGAGCGGTCGGTGACCGTGGTCGCGTCCCCGGTCCCGTCCGCGCGAACCCACCCGAGGACCTTCACGGTCCCCGACGGAGGCGCCGGCGTCCTGACCGCGTCGACCCCGACGTTGTCCGTCTGCATCCAGCCACGGTCCACGAGCAGGAGCGGTCCCGCGGTGGTGCGCAGCGGTGTCACCACGTCGACGCCGGAGGCGCCCTGGCGGGTCTGGTAGCGGATCACCACGGTCTTCGCGGGCAGGTAGGTCCCCGTGGCGCTCACCCGGCGCCACTCGGCGTCCTGTGGAGAGGGTCTGCCCGGGGAGAGCACCCGGCCGACGGGGACGGGTTCCTCGCCCAGGTTCAGGCGAATCTGGCTGTTGGCGGCCTCCCGGTCGTGCAACCGGTGGAACTGCCAGCGCCCGAGGAGGTAGCAGCCGTACGCGAGCACCACGACGACCACCGCGAAAAGCGCCCAGCGGCGGCTCAGCATGAACCTCACGCTGCGACACTAGCCCGCTGCCGGTTCCCCTCTAGACTGGGCGGCATGGCGCCCGCACCTCTTGTCGACACCTTCGGCCGCGTCGCGACCGACCTCCGCGTGTCGCTCACGGATCGGTGCAACCTGCGCTGCTCCTACTGCATGCCCGCCGAGGGCCTGGACTGGCTGCCCACCGACGACGTGCTCACCGACGACGAGGTGGTCCGCCTGATCACGGTCGCCGTCGAGCGGCTCGGGGTCCTGGAGGTCAGGTTCACCGGGGGTGAGCCGCTGCTGCGTCGCGGTCTTCCCGACATCGTCCGGCGCACGGCCGCGCTGCGGCCGCGCCCCGAGACCTCGCTGACCACGAACGCCCTCGGTCTGAGCCGGACGGCCCGCGCGCTCGCGAACGCCGGCCTGGACCGCGTCAACGTCAGCCTGGACACGGTCCGACGCGAGGACTTCGCCACCATCACCCGCCGCGACCGGCTGCACGACGTGGTCGCCGGCCTCGAGGCGGCGTCCGAGGCAGGGCTGGGCCCGGTGAAGGTCAACGCCGTGCTGCTGCGCGGGATCAACGACGGCCAGGCCCCCGAGCTGCTGCGCTGGTGCCTGGACCGGGGCTACCAGCTGCGGTTCATCGAGCAGATGCCGCTCGACGCCCAGCACCGCTGGAGCCGGACCGAGATGATCACCGCCGAGGAGATCTTCGAGGCGCTCAGCGCGGAGTTCCGGCTCGAGCCGGCGGAGGAGCCGCGCGGCAGCGCGCCCGCCGAGCTCTTTGCGGTCGACGGTGGTCCGCACACCGTCGGGGTGATCGCCTCGGTCACCCGCCCGTTCTGCGGGGACTGCGACCGGGTGCGGCTGACCGCCGACGGCCAGGTGCGCAACTGCCTGTTCGCCCGGGAGGAGAGCGACCTGCGCGGCGCCCTGCGCGGCGGCGCCGACGACGACGAGATCGCCGCGCGCTGGCGGGTGGCGATGCTCGGCAAGCGCGCCGGCCACGGGATCGACGACACGTCGTTCCTGCAGCCCACCCGACCGATGTCGGCGATCGGCGGCTGACACGGCAGGATAGGGCGCATGCGGTTGTTCGCTGCCATCGTGCCGCCCCGGCCCGTCCTCGAGGAGGTCGTCGCCGTCCTCGACTCGGTCCGCCCGGAGGCCACGGGCCCCGAGCCGGCCCCCCGGCCGCTGCTGCGCCGCCTGGTCGGGAGGGGCGCGCCGCCACCTCGGGCCGCCGAGAGCCTCGTCGACCGGGAGCTGGAGCGCCCTCCGCTCGAGGAGATGCACATCCCGCTGACCAGCTTCGGCAACGTCACCTTGGGGGACTCGGTCAAGCTCGCGAACGCGCTGCGCAGGGCGGCCGCCTCCTGGCCGCGCGCCGAGGTCGCCTTCGCCGGCGCGGCCGCGCTGGAGTTCAAGGGTGACGAGTCGGTCTGGGCCCGGCTCACCGGCGACCTCGACGCGGTGACCACGATCGGCCGGGGCGTGCCGCAGGTCGTCCAGCGGCTGGGGTTCTTCGTCGACCGTCGCGTGTTCCGGCCATGGCTGTCGGTGGGCACGATCACCGACGAGACCACCGCGCCGTACCTCGAGCGGGTCGTCGCCGCGCTCGATGCCTTCCACGGCCGGACCTGGACCCTCGAGCACGTGCACCTGATGAGGTGGCCGCCCGAGGCGACGGGCGCGAGCGGGTTCGAGGTGATGGAGCCGATGCCGCTCGCGGAGGCGGTCGGTCCCTAGCGACCGAGGACCGCTAGGCGGTGCGCGAGCGGGCCGTCGGCGGGACGGGCCGGTCCTCGCCGTTGTCCTGGGGGTCCGCGAGCGCGGCCGGGGACCGGTTGTCCGCCAGCACCTCCAGCAGCCGCTCCAGCGGCATGGGACGGTGCATCAGGTATCCCTGCGCGTACGGAGCGTGCACGTGGTCCTGGAGGTGCTGGAGCTGGCTGGCCCGCTCGATGCCCTCCACGACGACGTCGAGCCCGAGGGCCTGGCCCATCATCGTGATGGAGCAGAGCAGCGCGCACGAGCGCTCGTCGCGGTCGATGCTCTCGGAGAACGACAGGTCGGTCTTGATGATCTGCACCGGCAGGTCCTGGAGGTAGCCGATCGAGGAGAAGCCGATGCCGAAGTCGTCGATGGCGAAGGGCACCCCACGGGCCGCCAGCGTGCTCATCGCCTCGAGCGAGGCGGGGTCGTTCGCGATGCTGTCGCGCTCGGTGATCTCAAGGACCAGGCCGGCGCCGCCCATCCTGGCCCGCGCCTGCTCGATCTTGGCCACGAAGTCCGGCTCGCGCATCTGCTTGGCGGCGATGTTGACGCTGATGGTGACGTCCCCGCCGGCCGCCTCGGCGATGGCGGAGGCGTCGCGGGCCGCGAGGTCGAGGACGACGTCGCCGAGGGCGACGACCAGGCCCGTCTCCTCGGCGACCTTGATGAAGACGTCGGGAGGCACGTTGACACCGTTCGAGCACCACCGGGCGAGCGCCTCGACGCCGATGATCCGTCCCGTCGAGGCCCGTACGACGGGCTGGTAGACCAGGGTCAGGTCGCCGGCGGCCACCGAGGACCGCAGCGACTCGACCAGCTCCAGGCGCTGCAGGCGGGAGCGACCGATCGCCCGCTCGTACTCGACGTACTGGTTCTTGCCTCGCGACTTCGCCTCGTACATCGCCAGGTCGGCGTTGCGCAGCATGCTCTCCGCCGTCTCCGTGCTGTCCCCGAAGGCGACCCCGATCGACGCCGACAGCGACAGCTCGTGGCCGGCGACCTCGACACCTCGCGAGAGCGAGGAGAGGATCCGCTCGCAGGCCGAGCTGACCTCGGCCGGGTTGACGTCCTCGAGCAGCAGGGCGAACTCGTCGCCGCCGAGGCGCGCCACGGTGTCGCTCTGCCGCACGCAGGCCAGGAGCCGCTGCGCCACGTCGACCAGCACGGCGTCCCCGGCGGCGTGGCCGAAGCGGTCGTTGACCGGCTTGAAGCCGTCGAGGTCCACGAAGAGCAGCGCGATGCGGGTGTCGCGGCGCTGCGACATCTGCAGGGCGTGCCCCACGCGGTCGAGCAGCAGGCCGCGGTTGGGCAGGTTGGTCAGCAGGTCGTGGCGTGCCAGGTGCGTCATGTCGTCGGTCAGCCGCAGGCGGGCGAAGGCGTCCGAGGAGACGGCCACCATGGCCTCGAGGGCCTGCTGGTCCGCCGAGGACGTCGAGCGGGCCCGGTGCCGGCCCGGCGCGACGATCCACCGCTCGACCTGTCCGTCGCGCAGCTGGGCGCCGATCTCCTGGGTGCCCGGGGGCGCCGAGCGCAGCTCCACCTGGCCGATGCGCAGCAGGCGCTGGGCGTCGTCGATGAGCGCGTCGAGGACCTGGCGGGTGTCGGAGAGCGTCTGCGCCCGGACGGCGGCGTCGAAGAGCACGCCGAGCCGGCGGGAGTTCTCCGCGCCGCGGGTGACGGCACGGGTGGCCACCAGCAGGGTCACCATCGGCAGGATCAGCAGGACCAGCATCCATGCCTGCAACTCGTTCAGGATGACCGCCCCGAGGTACCCGAGGCAGTCGAACGGCACGAAGCAGGCGACCGCGATGACGGTGCCGCGCTGGGCGAGGTGACCGGCCAGCGACGTGGCCGTCTCGATCGCGACGGACACCGCCGAGAGCAGGAAGTCCGTGGCGAAGTAGACGAAGGCCGCGAGCGCCACGGCCAGCAGCTCGCCGAGCGTGCCCCTGTCCCCCGTCACGAGGTGGAAGACGCCGGTGGCGGCGGCGCCGCCCACGAGCCCGATGCCGACGTTGAACACGCGGACCAGCAGCTGCTTGTCGTTGCTGAGCTGGGTGATCAGCACGCCCAGGGACCAGGCCAGCAGCGCCACGTGGCCCGTGGTCGAGCACAGCAGGAACATCAGCACCGCGGAGTCGAAGCCGACCTCGATGCCGCCGCCTCCGCGGTCGAGCACCATCGGGAACTTCGCGATCGCCACGATGATGGGGATGCAGGCGACGGCCAGCCAGTGCCCCGGCGCGCCCTCGACCAGCACCCGCTCGGCCGCGTAGGCGGCCAGGACCAGACCCGCGGCGAAGACGCCGAGGTCGAACCAGCTGCTGCGCGACTCCAAGAGCGCAGCCAGGCGTCGGGCCATCGGTCCTCCGAGATCCAGGTCGGCCTCCATTATCAGCCCCGGCACCCGTCACGGTGTCGGTTTTGGGCTAGTCCGGAGCGGGTTGCGCCGTCTCCGGCTCGCTCCCCGGGCCGACCGGCTCGACGTCGCGGAGGAACGAGCGTGCGGCGAGGAAGTCCGCGAGCGAGGCCCGGTGCCGGTCACAGGCCAGCCACGTCTTGCGTCGCTCCGGCGTGTGCAGCCGCGGGTTGTTCCACCGCAGGGACCAGGTCGCCTCGGACCGGCAGCCCTTCGCGGAGCAGGTCAGCACCATCGGCCCACCGTACCGACCCGCCGCCAGGGGTGGGCACAGCGGCGCCGGACGACCACGGGGGAGGGCCGTCCGGCGCCGATGGAGGGCGAACTCAGACGGGGGAGGCTGAGTTCGCCCGGTCAGAGTGTGGCATGTCCACGAGGCGAATCCAACAGGGTGTCAGATATCCGTGGACCGGGCGGAGCCCTCGATCGAGCGGACGTCCGGGTCGGGGGCGAAGTAGTCCGGTCCGCCGGGGTCGGAGGTCGAGCCCGCGTTGGCCATCACGACCGCGATGTACGGCAGCACGAAGGAGGCGGCGATGAAGACCCACAGGAACCAGTGGCCGATGCTGAAGATGGCCAGCACGAAGCACAGGGTGCGGATCCCCATCGAGATGAGGTAGCGCTTCTGACGGTGGGCGATGTCGTCACGATGGCTGCGTTGCGCCGTCGTGATGCGAACCGGAGCCGGCTCCTTGGCCATGTCCCCACCGTACGCCGGGGGGCCCTACGATCACAGGGACGCCGACCGCCGGTCAACGGGGCGGTCGGCGCCGTGGACCGTCAGCCACCGCCGCCGCGGCCTCCGCGCCGGCCGTACGTGAGGAGCGCGTCATGTCCGACCGCGTCTACCGGGTCACCGAGGTCGTCGGCACCTCCCCCGAGGGCATCGACCAGGCCATCCGCAACGGGATCGAGCGCGCGTCGCGCACGCTGCGCCACCTCGACTGGTTCGAGGTGACCCAGGTGCGCGGCCAGGTCGAGGACGGGCGGGTCGAGCACTTCCAGGTGGGCCTCAAGCTGGGCTTCCGCCTCGAGGACGACTGAGGCCGGTGTCGCCGACGTGCACGCGGGCCGGGCGCCGCGGATTCGGCGTACCGGCAGGTATCCGCTAGCGTCCAGGCGGACGGTCGCCGGACGGAGAAAGAGGCGAGCTCGATGAGCAGGTCGGTCCTGGTCACAGGCGGCAACCGCGGCATCGGCCGCGCCATCGCAGAGGCCTTCGTGTCGGCCGGCGACCAGGTCGCGGTGACCTACCGCAGCGGCGAGCCACCCGAGGGGATGCTGGGCGTGCGCTGCGACGTCACCGACGCCGACTCCGTCGAGGCCGCGTTCGCCGAGGTGGAGGCGGCCCACGGGCCGGTCGAGGTCCTGGTGGCCAACGCCGGTGTCACCCGGGACACCCTCGTGCTGCGGATGAGCGAGGACGACTGGGCGACGGTGCTCGAGACCAACCTCACCGGGTCCTTCCGGGTCGCCAAGCGCGCGGCCAAGGGCATGCTGCGGCTGCGCCGGGGGCGGCTGATCTTCATCTCCTCCGTCGTCGGCCTGCTCGGGTCGGCCGGGCAGGTCAACTACGCGGCCAGCAAGGCCGGCCTGGTCGGCATGGCCCGCTCGCTGGCCCGGGAGCTCGGCAGCCGCTCGATCACCGCGAACGTGGTGGCACCGGGCTTCGTCGAGACGGAGATGACCGCGGTGCTGCCGGAGGAGAAGAAGGCGGAGTACAAGGCGCAGATCCCACTGGGCCGCTACGCCACCACCGAGGAGGTCGCGGCGGTGGTCCAGTGGCTGGGCTCCGACGCCGCGGCGTACGTCACCGGGGCCGTCATCCCGGTCGACGGCGGTCTTGGCATGGGGCACTGACCCGGCAGCACCACAGAGGAAGGGGTACGACGACATGGGCATTCTCGACGGCAAGCGGATCCTGGTCGCGGGCGTCACGATGGACACCTCGATCGGCTTCGCGGTCGCCCGGGTGGCGCAGGAGCAGGGCGCGACCGTGCTGGTGTCGAACTTCGGCCGGGCGCTGGGCATCACCAGGCGGATCGTCGGCCGGCTGCCCCAGACGGCGCCGGTGATCGAGCTCGACGTCACCGACCCCGAGCACCTCGAGGCGCTGCCGGGCCGGGTCCGCGAGCACGTCGACGGGCTCGACGGCGTCGTGCACTCCATCGCCTACGGCAACCCGGAGACGCTGCTGGGCGGCAAGTTCCTCGACGGTCCGTGGCCGGACGTCGCCCAGGCGGTGCAGGTCTCGGCGTACTCCTTGAAGTCCCTGTCCACGGCGTGCCTGCCGCTGATGGGCGACGGCGGCTCGGTGGTGGGGCTGACCTTCGACGCGAGCGTGGCCTGGCCGGCCTACGACTGGATGGGGGTCGCCAAGGCCGGTCTGGAGTCGTGCGCCCGGTACCTCGCTCGCGACCTCGGCCCGTTGGGCGTGCGGGTCAACCTGGTCTCGGCGGGCCCGCTCAAGACGCTGGCCGCCAAGGCCATCCCCGGCTTCGAGGACCTCGAGTCCATGTGGAGCGGCCGCTCGCCGCTGGGCTGGGACGAGACCGACACCGTCCCGGCGGCGAAGTCCGTGGTGGCGCTGCTCAGCGACTTCTTCCCCGCCACCACCGGCGAGATCGTGCACGTCGACGGCGGCTACCACGCGATGGGTGCCTGACCCCTCTCCCGGTCCGTCCGAGACCGCGGGTCGACGTCGTGGAGCGGTCACGGACGGATCCGATAGCGTCCGGGCGCATGACCCCTGCACTCG
>JAICKK010000276.1 GCA_025927955.1 Nocardioidaceae bacterium | reverse complement strand
GACCACCGTCGTCATCACGGTCTCGGACTACAAGAAGCCGAAGCCCCCGACGCCCACCCCGACACCCACGCCCACCCCGACGCCCACGCCGACGCCCACGCCGACGCCCACCGCGACGCCGTCCCCCAGCCCGTCGCCGTCCCCCAGCCCGTCGCCGTCGCCGAGCGCGTCGGAGTCGTCGACGGGGACGCCCACCCCGTAGCCGTCAGCGGGAGGAGCCGGCGGCCTGGGTGTCCGGGCGGGCGTACTCGAGCTCGGTGGATCCCTGGTAGCCGGGCAGCCGCACCGACCCGTCCCGCTTGACGTCCCAGCCGAGCCCCTTGGGCACCTGCTCGAGGTAGAGCGCGATGTAGGGGCTGGTGTCGATCGACGCCAGCATGTCGGCGACCGGACCGATCGCGGTCAGCCGGTACGGCGGGGAGTAGGGCACCCCGTGCAGCACGACGGTGTTCCCCACGCACTTGATGCCCGTGGTGGCCACCACCCGCTGGTTCTGGATCGTCATCGCCTCGGCGCCACCGGCCCACAGGGCGTTCGCCACCGCCTGGATGTCCTGCTGATGCACCAGGAGGTTGCTGACGTCGGAGCCGGCGTTGGCCAGCACGTCCTCCGGGGCGTCGTCGAGGGTGACGGTGAGCCCCGGACCGCGCACCGGCGCCAGGCCGGCCGGCATCTCCAGCGCCCGCACCTTCTTCTGGGCGGTGTCGTCGCCGCTGGCGGCCAGCTCCTTGGAGAGCCGGTCGACCTCCGTGGTGAGGGCCGCGGCCTTCGCCCGCTCCGCCTGGAGGTCGTGGGTCTCCTCCGTGGCCAGGCCCGCGAGGTCGTCGTACCGGCCGGCGCGCAGGTCGGTGCCTCCGGAGCTGACCATGCTGGTGACGAACAGCAGGCCCGCGCACACGAAGACCGCGGGCGCGAGCAGCCGCCAGGCCAGGGAGCGTGCGCGGTAGGTGCGGGTCCGGGCGGCGAAGGCGGCCCTCAGCCTGACGCGCCTGCTCCGGCGGTCCTGCCGGTGGAGGGAGGGGGCCATGGTGCTGCTCCCGGCTGCTGGTGGCGGGCTGGTCGGACCCGTGCGGACGTTCACGGACGGCGCGCGCGGGGCGACGACTACGCTAGCCGAGTTGTCCGAAACTTTATCCTCGATGCCTCAGGAGCGTGACGTGCCCGAACGTCGTCCGGCCCGCAGCACCACCACCCGGTTGGGGGCGGCCCCGGGTCCACGGATCTCTGTCGTGCGCTGCGCGGTCTCCCTGCTGCTGGTGCTGGTCGGCATCGCCTGGATCGTGGTGTACGTCGCGATGGCCGGCCCCACCAGCGACGGGACGAGCCTGACGTGGATGAGCGACCTGGGCCGGTGGAGCTACGTGATCGGCTTCGGGCTGATCTTCATCGGGCTGGCCATGGCGGCGCACCCCGGGACGCCGCTGGGCCGCGGGCGCGGGGTGGTGGTGGGCATGCTGGGCTGCTTCCTCCTCGGACTGGTCTGGATCGTGACCTACTACGTGGTGGGGCAGAACGCGGACGTCCCGCTGCTGACCGACCTGAGCCAGTACAACCTCGTCGTCGGCATCGGCTTCATGGCCGTCGGGTTCGTGTACGCGACGCACTGGGAGTGACGGTCCGGCGCCCTTCGTCCACAGCTGTGGACAGACCTGTGCAGGGAATGACACCGATGGAATTCCATCCACAGGACTTATCCCCACTGTGGACGACCGTCCGGCGCGCCTGAGCCGTACCCCGCTCGGCGCTCGACCAACCGGCGGTCTGGTCCGCCGCGCGTGCCTTGCTGCGGCGTGCCGGATTCCCTGGGACCCCAGCGAAACGTGCACACCCCCGCCGTTGCAACAGCAGGGGTGTGCCAGTTCCGCTGGGCCGGCCGGCCGGCGCGGACCAGGCGGCGCGGACCGGGTCAGGCGAGCATTGCCACGCGCACGGCCGTGGTCACCACCACGGCCAGCGCGACCACCGCGATCCCCGCGCCCTGCCACAGGGCACGCCGCTCCCGTGGGGCGTAGGCCAGCGCGCCGGCGGCCAGCAGCCCCGCGACGAAGCCGCCCACGTGACCCTGCCATGAGATGTAGCCGGCGAACAAGAACGTGATCACGAAGTTGATGGCGATCCAGGTCAGGATGCCGCGGACGTCGCCACCCACCTTGAACGCGATGACCAGCAGCGCACCCATCAGCCCGAAGATCGCTCCCGAGGCGCCGAGGGTCTGGCTGTTCGGGGCGGCGAACCACATCACCATGGCGCTGCCCGCGAAACCGGAGAGGAAGTACAGGAGAAGGAACCGGGTGCGACCCACAGCCGCCTCCAGGCCCGGCCCGAGCACCCACAGCGCCAGCATGTTGAACCCGATGTGCAGCACCGCGACATGGGTGAACATCGAGGTGAGGAGCTGCCAGGGAGCGCCGTCGGCCACACCCGGCACCACAGCGCCGCTACGGGGGGAGAACGCCGAGACCGGCAGCAGCGCGAGCCGGTCGACGAGCCGGCTGGCCCCGCCGCCGGTGGCCATGATCGCCACCCAGACGGCCACGTTGAGGCCGATGAGCACCTGCGAGGTCAGCGCCGGGTTGCCGGTCCGCTGCCCGCCGTACGGGGTGCGGGCCTGGCGCGTGGCGCGGGCCCCCTCGCGCACGCACTCGGGGCACTGGAAGCCGACGGAGGCCGGCCGCATGCAGTCGGGGCAGATCGGCCGCTCACACCGCTGGCAGCGGATGTGCGACTCGCGGTCGGTGTGGCGGTAGCAGACCGGAGCCCCCAGGTCGGAGGCCCCGGTCGCCGGAGTCTCGGGTGTGCTCAGCGCAGCTCAGCGCCG
>JAICKK010000174.1 GCA_025927955.1 Nocardioidaceae bacterium | reverse complement strand
GCCAGCTCGAACATCTCCGCCTCGGCATCGACCCGCACCACCCACAACCGGTCCACCGCGTCCAACGTCTCGGTGACGTCACGCTCCCCAACCGGCCGGCTGTCCACGAGACAAACGCTATCGGAGACCACCGACACAACCGATGGCCAGAGCACCTCCAAGACCCTTCTGGACAGGGGACATCGGGTCTGCGCCGGTCGGCACTATGCGTGCGCCGGTGTCGAGGCGGGCGGCCTCCGCTCAGGCGACGTACGCCGCGAGATGTTCACCGGTGAGGGTGGAGCGGGCGGCGACGAGGTCCGCGGGTGTGCCCTCGAAGACGATCCGGCCGCCGTCGTGCCCCGCGCCGGGACCGAGGTCGATGATCCAGTCCGCGTGCGCCATGACCGCCTGGTGGTGCTCGATGACGATGACCGACAGGCCGCCGTCGACGATCCGGTCCAGCAGGCCCAGCAGCTGCTCGACGTCGGCCAGGTGCAGGCCGGTGGTCGGCTCGTCCAGGACGTAGACGTCGCCCTTCTCGCCCATCTGCGCCGCGAGCTTGAGCCGCTGCCGCTCGCCGCCGGAGAGCGTCGTGAGTGGCTGACCGAGACTCACATAGCCGAGTCCGACGTCGGCGAGGCGGTCGAGGATCTTGTGGGCGGCCGGCACCCGCGACTCCTCTGCGGCGAAGAACTCCCGGGCGTCGCTGACCGACATCGCCAGGACCTCGGCGATGTTGCGCCCCCCGAAGGTGTAGCCCAGCACCGCTGCCTGGAAGCGACGTCCCTCGCACTCCTCGCAGGTGGACTCCACCGTGGCCATCACGCCGAGCTCGGTGTAGATCACGCCGGCTCCGCTGCAGGCCGGGCAGGCTCCCTCGGAGTTGGAGCTGAACAGCGCCGGCTTGACCCCGTTGGCCTTCGCGAAGGCCTTGCGGACCGGATCAAGCAGTCCGGTGTACGTCGCGGGGTTGCTCCGCCGTGACCCGCGGATCCCGCCCTGGTCGATGACCACCACGCCGTCGCGGTCGGCGATCGAGCCCTGGACCAGGGAGCTCTTGCCCGACCCGGCGACCCCTGTGACCACGCAGAGAACGCCGAGAGGGACGTCGACGTCCACGCCCTGGAGGTTGTGCGTGGAGGCGCCGCGGACCTGCAGCGACCCGGCCGCCGACCGCACCGCCCCCTTGAGGGTGACCCGGTCGTCGAGGTGCCGGCCCGTGGTGGTGTCACTCCCCCGCAGCGCGTCGACGGTGCCCTCGAAGCAGACGTTGCCGCCGTGCGTGCCGGCGCCGGGGCCGAGGTCGACGACGTGGTCGGCGATCGCGATCGTCTCCGGCTTGTGCTCCACCACAAGAACCGTGTTGCCCTTGTCGCGCAGCTGGAGCAGCAGCCTGTTCATCCGCTCGATGTCGTGGGGGTGCAGGCCGATGGTGGGCTCGTCGAAGACGTAGGTGACGTCGGTCAGCGAGGAGCCGAGATGTCGGATCATCTTGGTGCGCTGGGCCTCTCCCCCGGACAGCGTGCCTGCGGGGCGGTCGAGGGAGAGGTAGCCCAGCCCGATCTCCGCGAACGAGTCGAGCAGGTGCCGCAGCCCGGCGAGCAGGGGCGCCACCGAGGGCTCCTCCAGGTCGCGCATCCAGGCCGCCAGGTCGCTGATCTGCATCGCGCAGAGGTCCGCGATGTTCTTGTCGTGGATCCTCGAGGCCAGCACCTCGCTGGTCAGCCGGGTGCCCCGGCACTCGGGGCAGGTGGTGAAGGTCACCGCGCGCTCGACGAAGGCCCTGATATGCGGCTGCATCGCCTCCACGTCCTTGGCGAGCATCGACTTCTGGATCCTCGGGATCAGGCCCTCGTAGGTGAGGTTGATGCCCTCGACCTTGATCTTGGTCGGCTCGCGGTAGAGCAGGTCGTCGAGCTCCTTCTTGGTGAACCGGCCGACGGGCTTGTCCATGTCGAAGTAGCCGGAGCCGCTGAAGATGCGGCCGTACCAGCCGTCCATGCTGTAGCCGGGCACCCTCAAGGCGCCCTGGCTGAGGGACTTGGTCTCGTCGTAGAGGGCCCCGAGGTCGAAGTCGGTGACCGCCCCCGTGCCCTCGCAGCGGAGGCACATGCCGCCGAGGTAGACGGCCTGACGCACGACGCTCTTCTCGACCCTGCCGCCCTTCTCGGTGCTCATCACCCCGCTCGCCTTGCGTGTCGGGACGTTGAAGGAGAAGGCGGTCGGAGGCCCCACGTGCGGGTCCCCCAGCCTGCTGAACAGGATGCGGAGCATCGCGTTGGCATCGGTGGCGGTCCCGACGGTCGAGCGAGGGTTGGCGCCCATCCGCTCCTGGTCGACGATGATCGCCGTCGTCAGCCCCTCGAGCACGTCGACCTCGGGCCGCGCCAGCGTCGGCATGAAGCCCTGGACGAAGGCGCTGTAGGTCTCGTTGATCATCCGCTGGGACTCCGCGGCGATCGTGTCGAAGACCAGCGAGCTCTTCCCCGAGCCCGAGATCCCGGTGAAGACGGTGAGCCGGCGCTTGGGGATCTCGACGCTGATGTCCTTGAGGTTGTTCACCCGAGCGCCTTGGACCCGGATCAGGTCGTGGCTGTCGGCGACGTGGGCGGCGGACTGCTCGAGGGCTTCCCTGGTGGCCGGACTCATCGAGGCACAGCCTCCCACGTGAACCCGTCCGGAGCGCCGCCGGCGTCGACCGCGGAGGCGACCAGGGTGTCGACGGTGCTCGGCTGCGCCACCAGGGTGACGTCGTCGATCGCCGCCACCTCAGCGCACCTCCTGGATGCGGACCAGGTTGCCGGCGGGGTCGCGAAACGCGCAGTCACGCACGCCGTACGGCTGGTCTGTCGGCTCCTGGACGACCTCGGCGTCGCCCGCCTGCAGGCGCTCGAAGATGCTGTCGAGGTCGGTGGCGGCGAGGTTGATGCTGGCGAAGGTCCCCTTGGCCATCATCTCGGCCACCGTGCGGCGCTCCTGGTCGGTGAGGCCGGGCGTGGCGGCGGGCGGGTAGAGGACGATCGAGGTGTCCGGCTGGTCGGGAGGGCCGACGGTGATCCAGTGCATGCCGCCGTACTCGACGTCGTTGCGGACCTCGAAGCCGAGGATGTCACGGTAGAAGGCCAGCGACGCCTGTGGGTCCTCGTGCGGGAGAAGCGTCTGGGCGATGGTGATGTTCATGACGACGAGGCTAGGTGCGGCTCCCGGGCGGATGCTTCTCGATTCCTGACCGGTCTGGTGACCTGCTTCGCCACGCAGGGGGCGATGCCTGCCATCGCTCCGGCCTCCCGCCGCCGGTAGACGCTGGGCGGGACGCCGACCAGCTCGGTGAAGCGGGTGCTGAACGTGCCCAGCGATGCGCACCCGACGGCGAGGCAGACCTCGGTGACGCTGAGCTCGCCGCGACGCAGCAGCGCCATCGCCCGCTCGATGCGCCGCGTCATCAGGTAGGAGTACGGCGACTCGCCGTAGGCGCGGTGGAACTCGCGGCTGAGGTGGCCGGCCGACAGGTGCGCGTCGCGGGCGAGCGCCTCGACGTCCAGCGGCTGCGCGTACTCCCGGTCGATGCGGTCGCGCACGCGACGCAGCCGGGCGAGGTCGCGCAGGCGCTGCGCCTCAGCGGACGTGCTGGTCACAGGCGAGATCGTACGTCGTGCCCGGTGCGCGCGGCGCGACCTCAACCGGTGCGCAGGTTGGCCGGGTCGGCCGCGCGTACGACGGACGGGCGGGTGACGAGCACCGCCACGCACAGCGACAGCCAGACCAGCAGCGGTGTGGCGATGACGGTGCCCAGCACGACCAGCCAGCCCAGGGGTGTCACGGTCACCGGCGGCGCCAGCACTCCCGCGCCCAGGAGCACCCCGACGGTCGCCACCGGCAGCGACGTCAGCCCCGCCTCCCAGCGCTGCGAGGAGACGATGTCGGCGCGGGTCACCCCGAGAGCCGACAGCGAGGCCAGCGAGCGCCGGTGCTCGAGCAGCGACTCGGCGGAGTAGACCGCCAGCGACCCGACCACCGGGAGCAGTGCCACGAGGAGCCCGGCGCCGACCAGGGCCATCGAGATGAAGTGGAAGGAGTCGGTGTCGCGCACGGAGATGAGATCCGCGGTCAGGCTCGCCGAGCCACCGGCCACCAGCCCTATGCCCCCCAGCGCGGCGGCGGCCCGGCCCGCCGGGCGCGGATCGGCGACCAGGCGACGGGCCGCGAGCAGCACCGGGACGCTCCTGGCACGCCGCTCCACCAGCCGCCCGGCGCTCAGCGCCGCCCACGGCGCCAGGGCCACCATGCCGAAGACGGCCAGTCCCACCACGAGCAGGCCCGAGACCTGAGAGTCCCCGGGCATCGAGAAGGCCAGCGGAGCTATCGCGCCGGCCGCCAGGAGCAGCAGCGCACCCCAGGGGCGTGGTGGGCGGCCGGGCTGGCGTCGGACCATCCCCAGCGGCGACACGACCACCCGGCGAGAGGTCGCCAACCCCACGAGGCCGCCGACGGCGCCCACCGCGACCACCACCACGGCGGCCTGCCACCAGGTCGGCGCGACCGAGGTCGGCACCAGGGCGGGCGAGGTCGAGCCCGGTCCGCCGAGGACCCGGCGCAGGCCTAGGAAGCCGGCGATCCCGGTCGCTCCCCCGGCCAAAGACGGCAGCCCGACCTCGAGCGCAGCGAGCAGGCGGACCTGCTCGGGGGTGGCGCCGGCCAGTCGCAGGGCCGCCAGCCGACGCTCGCGCGCTGCCGAGCCCAGACGCACGGCCTGGTGGAGCATCAGCAGCGGAGGCACCGTGAGCAGCACGATGGCGAAGGTCGTGCCGTAGCGGGTGCCGGGGTCAGCCACCAGCGAGAACAGCGCCTCACGCGGCCGTGCCGGCAGCTGCAGGATCGCGACGACGACCAGGAGCATGGCCGAGACCACGCCGGTGCAGCCGGCGACCAGCACCGCGCGACCCCAGCCTGCGGTCCGCAGCAGCATCAGGCTCGCGCTGACGGGAAGCATCAGGTCACCAGCCGCGGGTCGGCTCGACCGTCGCGCAGCACGATCTCGCGGTCGGCCGTCGCCGCCACCCGGTTGTCGTGGGTGACCAGCACCACCGCGGCACCGGTGTCACGGGCCGAGGACAGCAACGCCTCGAGCACCCGCTCGCCGCTGAGGGTGTCCAGTGCCCCGGTCGGCTCGTCGGCGAAGACGACCCGCGGGCCGGCCACCAGCGCCCGGGCCACCGCGACGCGCTGTGCCTCGCCGCCGGACATCTCGCCCGGGACGACGTCCGCGACCTGGCCGGCACCGAGCCGCTCCAGCCACCCCAGGGAGCTGGTCCGGGCCGCGGCGCGGTCGTGCCTGTTGAGCAGGAGCGGCATCATGACGTTCTGCACGCCCGTCAGCTCGGGGACCAGCTGCCCGAACTGCAGGACCAACCCGAGCTCGCGGCGCCGCAGCCGGGTGCGCTGGCTCTCCGACAGCTCGTCGAGCCGCTGCCCGGCGTACTGAACGTGACCCGCCTCCGGCCGCAGCACCCCGGCGAGGCAGAGCAGCAGCGTCGACTTCCCGCTGCCCGAGGGTCCGGTGACCGCGAGCACCTCCCCCGGGGCCAGCGACATCGACACCCCGCGCAGGGCCTCCGTGCGACCGAACGCCTTGCGCAGTCCCACCGCCGTCATGAGCGGGTCGTGGACCTCGGTCATCGGCCCCTCCCCTCCGCCAGCCTGTTCGCGGCGGTCTCCAACCATCTCAGGTCCGCGTCGAGGTGGCTGATGGTGTGGTCGACCACGATGCGCGCGTCGACGGCGTCCGTGGCCCGCTGCAGCGCCAGCAGCTCGCGCATGCGGGCCAGGTGCACCTCGCGCTGGCGACGCAGGTAGGCGTCGGCGTCGGCGCCGAGCCTGAGGGCGACGACGGTCTTGCGGACCAGGTCGTCGGCGGGGTACGGCCCGGCCGGCTCCGGCTTCTCGAGCCACCCCAGCAGGGCGGCGCGACCCTCGGCAGTGAGGGCGTACGCCGTCCGCTCCGGCCCGGCGCCCTGGGTCGTCTCGGCCACCTCGACGAGCCCGTCGCGCTCGAGCCGGGCCAACGTGGCGTAGACCTGGCCGTACGCCAGGGTCTTCACGGCCGGGAACCGCTCGTCATGGGCGCGCTTGAGGTCGTAGCCGTGCGCCGGCCCGTCGGCGAGCACTCCCAGCAGGACGTGGCCCAGGCTCATGGTCCGCGGTTCGCCTGTCCGCCCTCAGCCGCGGGGGATCCAGGCGCTGGAGGAGAGCTCGCCCTGCCGGTCCTGCGGCGCGTAGTCGGCGTCGGCGCCGCTGCCGGCCTCGGTGAGCACGCTGAACCGCACGGCGCCGAAGGCACCGTGGTGCAGGCACCTGGACGGCATCCGCATGGTGACTCCTGAGCCGTCCTCCTGCCAGGTGACCCGGAAGCCGCCGCAGGACACCCGGCCGGCCGGGCGCTCGTCGGTGAACGCCGCGCCGAGGACGAAGTCGCGGGTGCTGCCGTCGGCCCCTCGAAGGCTGACCAGGCTGCGGCCCTGCCCGTGGCGGCGGTCGATGCTGACGATGACGTGGCCGCGCTCGACCGCGGCCAGGCTGACGTGCGCCACCACCGCGTGGGCCCGGTTGGCCACGACGACGCGGGTGACGTCGGGACCTCCGCCCGCGTCCCCCGTCGGGTCGGTGACGGCGGACGTCCGGGCGGAGGCGGGAAGCGCGGTGGCCACGGTGACGGCCAGCGCCAGGGAGAAGGGGAGGGAGGCGGCGGCGAGCCGGCGAGGGGTCATGCGGCGCACACTACACCGGATGTATACCCTGAGTGAATAGTGGCACCCGCTGCGGTCTAGGTAGCCTCCGGTCATGGTGGACGACGCTCACCCCTTCGGCATCGACTTCGGCGGCAGCGGCATCAAGGGCGCCCCGGTGGACCTGCGCACCGGTGAGTTCGCCGCCGACCGCACCCGTATCGCGACCCCTCCGGGCGGCCGGCCCGAGGAGGTCGCCGGCGTGGTCGCCGAGCTGGTCGAGACCGGCGCAGCCGACCACGCCCCGGTGGGCGTCACCGTCCCGGGCATCGTCCTGCACGGCACCGTGCGGTCCGCGGCCAACATCGACAGGTCCTGGATCGGCACCGACGCCGTCGACCTGTTCCGCCGCCGGGTGGGCCGCGACGTCGTGGTCGTCAACGACGCCGACGCCGCCGGCCTCGCGGAGGTGCGCTACGGGGCGGCCCGCGACGAGGACGGCGTGGTCATCGTGACCACGCTCGGGACCGGCATCGGCAGCGCACTGGTGTACGACGGGGTGCTGATCCCGAACACCGAGCTGGGCCACCTCGAGATGCGCGGCAAGGACGCCGAGAGGCAGGCGGCCAACAGCGTGCGGGAGAGGAAGGAGCTGTCCTGGGAGGACTGGGCCAAGGTCCTGCGCACCTACTACCGCATGCTCGAGCGGCTGTTCTCCCCCGACCTGTTCGTGGTCGGCGGCGGCGTGAGCAAGCATGCCGCGAAGTTCCTGCCGCTGCTCGACCTCGACACCCGGATCGTCCCCGCGACGCTGCGCAATACCGCCGGCATCGTGGGCGCGGCGGTGCTCGCGGCCGAGGCCGCTCGAGGGGTCACCCACGCGTCCCGGGTCGGCCAGCCCTGAGGCTCAGGAGCCGCGGCCGGTCTTCTCCTGCAGGCGGTCGATGTGCTCGGAGGCCTCGGCCTTCGTCAGGTCGGGGCGGAGCGTCTCGCCGGCCTGGCGTGCCAGCGTGTCGAGGTAGCTGCGCTGCGCCCCGGTCATCGGCTCGTCGCCGGTGACCCAGGCCTCGGGATCCTTCTCCGTGCTGCTGCCGGTCGACGGCGCGCCCGCCCCCAGCGGCTGCTCCTCCGTGCCGTTCCCGGCTGCCGGCCCGGTCCGTTCGGGACCCCGGTCCCCCGTCGAATGTGTGTTCGAAGCGTTCATGTCGCTGGGGTACCCGAGCGCTGCCGGGCCAAACGCGCGGGGGCGACGAGCCTGCCCGGCCCGCAGGCGACCCGCCCGGCGGGGCGCGCGGCTCCGGCCTCAGCGGCACACCCGGTCCAGCATCGACAGGAGCCGCTGCTGCTGCGCACCGGCCGGCACGAGCACGACGCGCTGGGGGCCGCCGCCACGGGTCTGCAGGTAGGCCGCGAAGAGGAACGGCTGGGACGCCTGCCCGCGAGCATGCCCGTCGCAGCGAAGGGTCGACCCGACCGCCACGGGCACCACGAGGCGGTCCCGGCCGGGTCGCAGGGTGGCCGG
>JAICKK010000120.1 GCA_025927955.1 Nocardioidaceae bacterium | reverse complement strand
GCGCTGCCGTTCCCGGACGGCGAGTTCGACCGGGTGGTGGCCGCGGAGGTGCTCGAGCACATCCCCGAGGACACCGCCGCCATCGCCGAGCTGGCCCGGGTGCTGCGTCCGGGCGGCACCATCGCGGTGACTGTGCCGAGGTGGCTGCCCGAGCGGGTCTGCTGGGCGCTGTCCGACGCCTACCACGCCAACGAGGGTGGTCACGTGCGGATCTACCCCCGCGACGTGCTGGTCGGCCGGCTCCGGGCCACCGGGCTGGTCTACGAGGGCCATCACCACGCGCACGCGCTGCACTCGCCGTACTGGTGGCTCAAGTGCGCCGTCGGCGTCGACCGGGACGACCACCCGCTGGTGCGCGCCTACCACCGGATGCTGGTGTGGGACATCGAGCGCGGGCCGCTCGTGACCCGGGTCGCCGAGCGGGCGCTGGACCCGCTGCTCGGCAAGAGCGTGGTGGTCTACCTGCGCAAGCCCGGGATGGTGCACCAGTGAGCGGGCCACCGGTGCTCGACCGCGACGAGATGGCGCGCACGGCGGCGTCGATCGCGCGCGTGCAGGACAGGGACGGCGCGGTCCCGTGGGCCCGAGGCCAGCACACCGACGCCTGGAACCACGTCGAGGCGGCCATGGCCCTGCTCGTCGGCGACCAGCCGGCGGCGGCTGCGCGCGCCTACGACTGGTGCCTGGCCACCCAGCGCGCCGACGGGTCGTGGCCGCGGACCGTGCGCGACGGGGTCGTGGACGACGCGAGCGGCGAGACCAACATGTCGGCCTACCTCGCGGTCGGCGTCTGGCACCACTGGCTGGTCCGCCGCGACCTCTCGTTCGTCCGGCGCTGCTGGCCGACGGTGCGCCGAGGCCTGGACTTCGTCGTCTCGCTGCAGCAGGCGTTCGGCGGCGTCGCCTGGTCGCGGGCGGCCGACGGCCGGGTCGAGGCGGACGCCCTGCTCGCGGGCAGCTCCAGCATCTACCAGTCGCTGCGGGCCGGCGTCGCGCTCTCGGACCTGGTCGGCGACGCGCAGCCCGAGTGGGAGCTCGCCACCGGGCGGCTGGGCCACGCGCTGCGCGAGCACCGCGACCTGTTCCTGGACAAGTCGACCTACTCCATGGACTGGTACTACCCGGTGCTCGGCGGCGCGGTGCGCGGGGCGGCCGGGCGGGCGCTGCTCGCGGGGCGCTGGGACGACTTCGTGGTGCCCGGCCTCGGCGTCCGCTGCGTGGACACCAACCCGTGGGTCACCGGCGCGGAGACCTGCGAGCTGGCGCTCGCGCTCGACTCCCTCGGCGACCGGGCGCGGGCGCTCGACCTGGTGCGGGACATGCAGCACCTTCGCCACGAGGACGGCGGGTACTGGACCGGCTACGTCTACCCCGACGACGCGCTCTGGCCCGAGGAGCAGACCACCTACACCGCCGCCGCGGTCGTCCTCGCCGCCGACGCGCTGTCCTCGACGACCGCCGGCGCGGCGCTGTTCCACGGTGGCGAGCTGCCGCCCGAGACCGCCGGGACCGGCCTCGAGTGCGGCTGCGACCAGACCGCCGCCGAGCGGGTGGGCTGAGGACCGTGCCGGTGCGGCTGGTGCTGACGGCGGACACCCACCTCCCCCGGCGGGCCAGGACGCTGCCCGACCAGCTGTGGCGGGCGGTCGACGCGGCCGACCTGGTCGTGCACGCCGGCGACTGGGTGGCGGCCGGGCTCCTCGACGAGCTCGAGGCTCGCTCGGCGCGGCTGCTCGCCGTCCACGGCAACAACGACGGTCCCGAGCTGCGCCGGCGCCTGCCGGAGGTCGCCCGGGCCACCGTGGAGGGGGTCCGGGTCGCCGTCGTGCACGAGACCGGGGACGCGAAGGGCCGCGAGGCGCGCTGTGAGCGGGCCTACCCCGACGTCGACCTGCTCGTCTTCGGGCACAGCCACATCCCCTGGGACACCACGACGCCGCGCGGGCTGCGGCTGCTCAACCCCGGCTCGCCGACCGACCGCCGCCGCCAGCCGCACTGCACGTACCTGACGCTGACCCTGCACGAGGGCGCGGTGGACGACGTCACCCTGCACCGGCTGCCGCCCAGGTAGGTCGCCTCACCCCAGCCGGTCGCCGGCCTGCCCGGCCACCCTGGTGAGCACCCGCAGGGACCCCAGGGCCGCGGTCTCCTCGAAGCCGTCGGCCAGCGCCCGGAGGTAGATCCGGTACGGCGCCTGCCCGCCGTCCGCGGGGTCGCGGAAGACGTCGTGCACCGCCAGGGTCCCGCCGTGCCGCACCCACGGCGCCCATCCGGTGTAGTCGTTGCCGGCGTGCTCCTCGGTGTGGCCCCCGTCGACGAAGACCAGGGAGAGCGGGGTGCGCCAGTGCCTGCTGACGGTCGTGGACCGGCCCACGACCGCCACCACCTCCTCCTCGAGACCGGCGTCCTTGATCGTGCGCCGGAACGTCGCCAGCGTGTCGAGGCGACCGAACTCCGGGTCGGCCAGGGACGGGTCGTGGTGCTCCCAGCCCACCTGGTTCTCCTCCGAGCCACGGTGGTGGTCCACGGTGAACACCGTGCTCCCGGTGGCCCGCGCAGCCGCGCCGAGGTAGATCGCCGACTTCCCGCAGTAGGTGCCCACCTCCAGCCCGGGACCCGAGGGGAGTGCGGCGAGCGCGGTCTCGTAGAGAAGGAGCCCCTCGCCGTCGGGCATGAAGCCCTTCGCCGCCCGGGCCCGCGCCAGCAGGTCCGCGGGCATGGGGGTCATCGCGGGTCCCCGTCGGGACGGAGCCGCTCGAGCAGCCACGACGGTCCGATGCTGGTGCCGCCGGCGTCGCTGACGCGCGTCCTCAGTCCCCGGTCGGCGGTGACCACGACCACGTCGTGCGCCCCGGCACCGACGCGCGCGCGCACCACGTCCACGATGGTGTCGTCGCCGGACCCGGGGGCGTGGACCGTCGTCACCCCGCCCTCCGGGCCTGCCGGGCGGCCCGCCCTGGCCTTGCCCTCGAGGACCAGCACCACCTCGTCGTACCCCAGCGAGGTGGCGGCCAGCTCGCCGTGCAACCGGCCGGCGGCGCCCGCCCGGTCGCGCCACCAGCCGTCGGGCCGGCTGCCCGTCACGTTCGCGCCGTCGACCACCAGGACCCGCACCAGGTCACCCTGGCACGGCTGGAGCGCCGGGCGTCGCCGGGGTCCGCCACCGCGCCCGCTAAGGGCGCCGGACCAGGAAATAGGGAGCCCGGACCGTGCCTGCTAGGGAGCCGGACCGATGTGCGCCGCGGGTCGTCGGACCGACAGTGGACACCTCACAAGGCGACTCAGGAGAACGACCATGACCGGCGCCACCCAGCAGCAGACCTCCCTCACCGCAGCCCTGCAGCACCCCCGGTTCCGGCGGCTGCTCGCGGCGCTGGCCGTCTCCCAGGCGGGCGACTGGCTGTACAACCTCGCCTTGCTCGCGGTGGTCTTCGAGCGGACCCACTCCGCGACGTGGGTGGCGATCACCACGGCGGCGCGGGTGGCGCCGATCCTCGTCGGCGGACCGCTCGGCGGCGTCCTCGCGGACCGCTTCGACCGTCGGCGCCTCATGGTGGTCTGCGACGCGGCCCGGGCCGTCTGCATGCTGGCTCTCGCCGCCGTGGCCGCCTTCGGCCTGCCGGTCGTGCTCGCCCCGGCGCTGGCCGCGCTGGCCACCGCCGCCGGCAGCCCCTACCCGTCCTGCGTCGCGGCCACCACCCCGCGGCTGGTCCCCGACGCCGCGCTGGCGGGCGCGAACGCCGCCCGCGTCGCGGTGGGCGCGCTCTGCCTGGTCGCCGGGCCCGGGTTCGGCGCCGTGCTGCTGCTGCTCGGGTCGCCGACCGCCGCCTTCCTCGCCAACGCCGCCACCTTCGTGCTGTCCGCGCTGCTGGTCCTCTCCCTGCCGGCCGGCGCGCTCTTCGCGCCCGAGCGCACCGGCGAGCCGGCGACCGGCTTCGTCGGCGAGATCACCGACGCCGTGTCCGCGCTCCGGGCGCAGCCGCAGGCGGTCCGGCTCGTGGGCGCCGACGTCCTCTGCAGCGCCGTGTACGGCGCGCAGACCGTCCTGCTGCTGCTGCTCGCGCGCCACATCGGCATCGGCGACGCCGGCTACGGCTACCTGCTCGCGGCGGTCGGGGTCGGCGGCGTCGTCGGCACGCTGCTCACCGGGCGGCTGGCCTCGGCGGGACGGCCCAGGCTGCTGCTGGTCGGTGCCTGCGTGAGCGTCGGGGTGCCCGCCATGCTGATGGGCCTGACGGTGTCCCTGCCGCTGCTGCTGGTCTGCGCCGCGCTGACCGGCACCGGCTCGATCGTCGTCGAGGTGGCCACCGACACGGCGCTGCAGCGCAGCCTGGCGCCGGAGGTGCTGGCCCGTGCCTACGGCCTGACGTTCCCGGCCGCCGTCCTCGGCATCGTGGGCGGCTCCCTCGTGGCCTCGCCCCTGGTGATGCTCCTGGGCCTGGGTGGCGCCCTGGTCGCCGTGGGGGCGCTCGTCGCCGGGTACGCGGCGCTGCTGGCCCGGGACGCGATCCGC
Organism: Nocardioidaceae bacterium; assembly: GCA_025927955.1. Lineage (GTDB taxonomy): Bacteria > Actinomycetota > Actinomycetes > Propionibacteriales > Nocardioidaceae > Nocardioides_B. The sequence continues at coordinate 7,323 of JAICKK010000120.1, read as the reverse complement.
TCGGGTCGCACGGCAGCCGCAGCCGGCTCCACCGAGGGCGCCGAGGGCGCCGAGGCCGTGCCCGTTCCTGCCGCGGCCTGACCCCTGCTCACGGCCGCCCGGCTGTGGGAGGGTGACCAGCATGATCGGCAGTCTCGCGAGCCCGGTGCTCGTGGGCCGGGAGGCCGAGCTGCGCTCGGTGGCCCAGTCCGCGCGCCGGGCCGGCTCGGGGGCCGCCACCGCGCTCCTGGTCGCCGGCGAGGCCGGGGTCGGCAAGAGCCGGCTGGTCGCGGAGGCGACGGCCCGCCTGGTCGACGACGGGTGGCAGGTGCTGAGCGGCGAGTGCTTCGAGCTCGGCAGCGAGGGGCTGCCGTTCGCACCGCTCGTGGACGTGCTGCGCTCGCTGGTCCGCACCACGCCCGCGGACGAGCTCGACGACCTGCTGGGGCCGGCCCGCCAGGATCTCGCCTGGCTGCTGCCGGAGCTCGGCGACGACGTGGTCGCGGTGGCGGGCGCGTCGCAGGCCCGGCTCCTCGAGCTGGTCCTGGCGCTGGTCGGCCGGCTGGCGCGGCGGCAGCCCCTCGTGCTGGTCGTCGAGGACCTGCACTGGGCGGACCGGTCGACCCTGGAGCTGGTCGCCTTCCTGGTCCGCGCGCTGCGCAGCGAGCGGGTCCTCCTCGTGCTGACCTGCCGCACCGACGAGCTGCACCGCCATCACCCGCTGCGTCCCGTGCTGGCGGCGTGGGAGCGGGCCCGGTCGGTGCTGCGCGTCGACGTGCCCCGGCTCGCGCGGGACCAGGTCGCCGTCCAGCTCGCCGCCATCCTCGGCGAGCAGCCCCGGCCGTCGCTGGTGGACGCCGTCTACGAGCGCTCGGAGGGCAACGCCTACTTCGTCGAGGAGGTCCTGCAGATCGTGCAGCAGGGCCGGGCACCGGGCGAGCTGCCCCAGTCGCTGCGCGACGTGCTGCTCACCCACGTCGAGGCGCTCGGCGACCCGGCACAGCGGGTGCTGCGGGCCGCGTCGGCCGCCGGCACCTCGGTGCCCGAGCGGGTGCTCGCCGCCGTGGTGGCCGCGGTGACGGGCCTGGACCGGGACGCGTTCGCGGCGGCGGTGCGGGAGGTCGTCGAGCGGCACCTGCTGCTGGTCGACGAGTCCCTGCCCGGGTACGCCTTCCGGCATGCGCTGACCCGGGACGCGGTGTACCACGACATGCTGCCCGGGGAGCGGGTCGAGCTGCACGCGGCGTACGGCGAGGCGCTGACCGCCGGCCCGGAGACCGCCGGGCGGGCCACGGCCGCGATGCTCGCCCACCACTGGTACGCCGCCCTCGACCTGCCGCGTGCGCTGGTGGCCGCGCTGAGCGCGGGCCGGGAGGCGGCCGCGCTGGCCCCGGGGGACGCCCAGCAGCACTTCGAGCGGGTGCTGGAGGTGTGGGCCAGGGTGCCCGACGCCGCCGAGCGGGCCGGCGCCGACCACGTGGAGGTCCTGCGGGCCGCGGCCGCGGCCGCCTACGACGCGGCGTCGTTCGACCGGTGCCTGCAGCTGCTCGACCAGGCGGTCGCCGAGCTGCCCGCGGGCGTCGACGACCCGCGACGGGCGCTGCTGCTGAACGCGCGAGCCCGCACGCTGCGGGACCTCGGACGCGAGACCGAGGGCCTGCGCGTGCTCGAGGAGGCGCTCTCGCTGGTGCCCGAGACGCCGGCCACGCCGACCCGTGCGCTCCTGCTCGCCGCGCTCGCGAACGCGCTGATGCGGGTGGGGGAGATGCAGGCGTGCGTGGAGGTGGCCGCCCGGGCGGTCGACGCGGCCCGCGCGGTCGGCGACCGCGAGCAGGAGGCCGACGGCATGGTGTCCCTCGGCAGCGCGACCCTCAACCTGCACGGAGCCGAGGACGGGCTCGACCTCATCCGGTCGGGGCTGGACCTCGCGCTCGAGATCGGCGCGCAGGGCATCGCGCTGCGCGCCTACGTCAACCTCTCCGACTCCCTCGAAGGGCTGTGCCACCACCACGAGGCCGTGCAGACCGCGACCGCGGGGCTGGAGCTCGCGGCCCGGTCCGGCGGCGCCCGGATCGTCGAGGCCTACCTCGCGGGCAACCTGGCCGAGCCGCTGATGCGGCTGGGGCGCTGGGACGAGGCGCACCGCCGCGCGGTGGAGACGCTCGAGGACCAGCGCGCCGGGGTGCTCGCCGGGACGCTGCTGGAGCTGCTCGCCCAGCTCGCCGTCTTCCGCGGCGACTACGCGCTGGCCTCGCGGCTGGCCGCGGACACCCGCCGTGCCCTGGCCGGGGACGCCGACCTGCAGTTCACCCTGCCGCTGACCTTCATCGAGGCCGAGGGGGCCAGGGCCACCGGCGACCTCGACCATGCCCTGGAGCTCCTGGCGTCGTCGATGGACGACCGGCTGATCTGGGTGCGCTACCAGTGGCCGCTGGTGTGGCTGGCGATGCGCTGCCTGCGCGAGCAGCGGGTGCGCGCCCGGGACCGGCGCGAGCCCGAGCCGGCCGAGGCGACGTCCGGGCGCGCCAGGTGGGCCGCGAGGGCGGCCGCCCTGCCGACCAGGACGCCGCACGCGAGCGCCTACCGGGCACTGGCGTCGGCGGAGGAGACGGAGACGGCCACCGGATGGGTCGCGGCCGTGGACGCCTGCCGGGCGGCGGAGGACGCCTACCTCCTGTGCTACGCGCTGCTCCAGCAGGCCGAGTGCCAGGTGTCCCTCGGCGAGCGCGGGCCGGCCGCCCGGGCGGTGCGTGAGGGCGCCCGGGTGGCTCGGGGCCTGGGCGCCGACCCGCTGCTCACGGCGGCGGGCCGGCTGGCCCGGCGCGCCCGCATCGACCTCGACGAGCCGCCGGACGCCGTACCCGCGCGCGAGCCGCCGCCGGCCGCCGAGGCCGACGCCCTGGAGCGGGCGGGCCTCACCGAGCGGGAGCGGGAGGTGCTGGCGCTGCTCGCCGCCGGCCGGCCGAACGCGCAGATCGCAAGCGCGCTGTTCATCAGCCCGAAGACGGTGAGCGTGCACGTCTCGAACATCCTGGCCAAGCTGCAGGTCGGCGGCCGGGTCGAGGCGGCCGCCGTCGCCCACCGCAGCGGGCTGTTCGGCCCCGACAGCGAGCCCGACGCCGGTCCGCGAACGCCGCCGACCCGGGTGTGAGGGGCCGGGGACCTGGGCACCGGAGCGCGCGGGAACGACCGGGCGCACCGCCGCGGAGAGGAGCCGCCCAGTGGTCGTCGGACACCTCGCCGGTGCGCTCGGCCTCGTCGTGCTGCTCACCGCCTGCCAAGCGGGCGGGCCGACCGGGCCGGCCGGGCCGGTCCCAGGTGCGGTGCGCCGCACGCCGGGACCCGCGCGGACGGCCGTCACCGCTGCGGCGGCACCCGGTGCGGTGCTGGCGCGCGCCCATGCCGGGGCCCACGGCGTGGTGCCCACGGTGGCGCCCGGCACGCGGTCGTGGCGGCTGCGCCGGCCGGCCCTCGCCGGCCAGGTCGCCGGGTTCGCCACCCGGGTCAGCGGGCCGCCGGGCCGGCCGGTCGGGCTGGCCGTCTCGACGTCGTCGAGCGCGTTCCGGGTGACGGCCTACCGCATCGGCGCCTACCGCGGGGGAGACGGCCTCCGGGTCTGGCGGTCGCGATGGGTGCCGGGCACGACGCAGCCCGGCCCGAGGCTCTCCCCGGCGCGGACCCGGACCGTCGTGGCGCCCTGGCACCGGTCCCTGACCGTCCCGACCCGCGGCTGGGCGCCCGGGTTCTACCTGTTCGACCTGACCACCCGGGACGGCTGGCAGGCGCAGGTGCCCTACGTCGTGCGGTCCGTGTCGACCGCCGGGCGGGTCGTGCTGATGGCGCCGACCGCGACCTGGCAGGCCTACGACGACTGGGGCGGGTACGACCTCTACCACGGCTCGGGCGGCGACCGCCGCTCGTGGGCGGTCAGCTACCACCGGCCCTACCCGGCACCCGGCGCCGGCGAGATGCGCTTCGGCGTCGTGCCCTTCGTCACCGTGGCCGAGCGCGCGGGCGTGCCGCTGGCGTACCTCGCCGACGTCGACCTGGACACCGACCCCGGGGCCCTGGCCGGGGCGCGCGCCTTCGTGACCATCGGCCACGACGAGTACTGGACGCGCACCCGCTGGGACGCCGTGCGCAGGGCCCGGGAGGCCGGCACGAACCTGGCGTTCTTCGGGGCGGACACCGCCTACTGGAAGATCCGGCTCGCCCCCTCCGGCCGGGCTGCGCGCACCGTGGTCGGCTACCGCACCGACGCGGGTCTCGACCCGCTGCGGACCACCGACCCCCGCGACGCCACCGGCGCCTTCCGTGACGACCCGGCCACCGGTCCGGAGAGCACGCTCACCGGGGTGCAGTACGAGTGCTTCCCGGTCGACACCGCCTACCGGGTGACGTCACCGCGATGGTGGGGGTTCCGGGGCACGCACGTGCGGGCCGGGACGACCTTCCCCCACCTGGTCGGCGTGGAGGCCGACCGGGTCTACCCGCTGCCGAGCACGCCCCGCCCGCTGCAGGTCCTCTCCTCGGCCGACTACGACTGCGACGGCGTGCCGACCTCGACCCAGTCGGTGTACTACACGGCCCGCAGCGGCGCCGGTGTCTTCACCGCCGGCACCCTGCGGTGGACGTGCGCGCTCGTCGGGCGCTGCCGGCCCTACGACCTGGGGGACCGCACCCGGCGCTTCGCCCGGATGGTGACCCTGCGGGTGCTGCGGGTGTTCGCGGCGGGCCCCGCGGGCCGGCGCCACCCCGCTCATGACGACCTCGGCCGCTTCGCGCTGTCCCCGGTCAACACGGTGCCCGCCAGCTAGCCTCCCCGGGCCGCGCGGTCGCGGAGCGGGCGACCCCGCCCCGGTCCGGTCAGGGCAGGCCGACCACGTAGCGCAGGAGCCCGCCCGCACCGGTCCCGAGCAGCGCGCCGCCGACCACGTCCAGCGGGAGATGCGCACCCTGGTGGACACGCGTGTAGCCGGTGAGCCCCGCGGCGACCGCGAACGCGCACCTCGCGCAGGGGCGGGCAGCCGCGGGCAGGTACGGCGTGACCAGGATCGCCGCGCAGGTGGCGATGGCGGTGTGCCCGGACGGGTACGACGGACCGTCCGCCGGCGCGTCGTCGTGGAGCTCGGCGTACATCACCTGCGCCGGCCGGGGACGCCGGGCCACCTTCTTCACGCCTACCTCGAGGCCCTTCTCCAAGGGAAGGGCGAGACCGGCGGCGAGGGCGAGACGGGGCCGGCCCGCCAGCACGGCCGCCAGCGCCGTCACCGGGAGCATCCAGGGGGTGCCCAGCTGCTGCGGCACGCGCAGGGCCGACAGGGAGCCGCCGGTGCGCTGGACGCGGTGGAGCAGCCGGCGCTCCCAGCCCGGCGGCCCCGCGGCGCAGAGCGCGCCGAGCCCGACGTACGCCAGGCCGGCACCGAGCGCGAGCCAGGCGTCGGCACGCCGGCGCCGGGCGGGTCGGCCTGCGGGTCCGCGGGTGTGGGCTCTCGTCGTCACACCCCGCGTTACCCCGCCCGCGCCACCCCGGACAGACGGGCTCGCACCAGCCACGCGCTCCGGTCCCGGCGGGGGCGCGCTAGGGCCCGGCGAGGGGCGCCGAGAGCCGCTCCAGGCGGGTCCGCAGCAGCGCCTCCCGGTGCGCGTTCCCGTGCAGCTCGAGGTAGCGGGTGCCGAAGACCGCCAGCAGCGCGTCGTCGAGCCTGCGGACCGCGCCGGGCGGGTACCGGTAGCCCATCCTGGCGTTGATGGCGGCGGTGTCGACGGACGCCAGCAGTCCCGCCAGCTCCTCGAGCGAGGTGACCCCGAGCTCCAGCAGCAGCCCGGAGACCCAGGCGTAGTGGTCCGGACGCGACCAGCCCGCGTCGGCGTACTGGCCGGCCAGGAAGGTGGCCAGGTCCTCCGCGCCGATCCGGGGGTCGCCGACGTCGGCCGCCGGCTGCTGCTCGACCGTCTCCTGGAGCCGGTCGCGGATCAGCGAGAACTCCCGGTCGGCGAGCTCCAGCAGACCGGCGGCCAGGGTGAACCGGCGGTCCAGGTCCGGCGCGTGCTCGGCGGGGATGGTGCCCTTGTAGCGGATCGCGTGCTCGAACTCCGCCCAGGCGTGCTGCAGCACGGTGCGCACCTGCACCTGCGCCGGCCGCTCCCCGGGCACGGTGGTCACCAGCAGGTGCCGGCTGGCGTACCCGAACCGGCCCTCGCTCGCGGTCTCCTGGCCCATGTCGCGGTCGTTGAGGACCGTCAGCTGGTCGCCGAGCAGGTCGGCGACGGCCGCGACGTCGCTGTGCAGGTAGGTGATGACGCGCACCCCGATCTGGTCGGTGATCTCCTCCAGCGGGTCCGCGTAGACCGGCACGCCGTCGACGGTCCGGTGCGCCTTGGCGGCGAAGGACGCGACGCTCTTCGCTCTCCCGGTGACGCTGAGGTAGTTGATGCCGGCGTCGTCGAGCAGCGTGGTGACGGTGGTGACCACCCGGTCGGTGGCCTCCCGCAGCCGCGGGTGCTGCGCCGCGTACGACTGCACGGCCCGGCGTACCGGCGTGGCCTCCTCTGTGACCTCGACGGCGCCGCCCCGCCGAGGGGTCGGCGTGAGCCCGGGCGGCAGGGTGGGGGTGACGATGTACCCGCTCCGGTAGTCGCCGTAGGTCGTGGTCAGCTCGGGGCGTCGCTCGGCGAACAGCGCGACGTAGGCACAGACCACCGCGTCCACCTGGTCCTCGGCGCGACGCAGCTCGCTCTTGCGCCCGGCGGCGGCCACCTGCGCCTCGAGCGCCCGCCACCCCTCGTGGCCGCGCACGTCCAGGGCCGGGTCCGCGGCGCCCAGGCCGTCCAGCAGGGTCATCAGCCTCAGCAGCTCCGAGCGCAGCTGGGCCAGCGGCCGGCCCGTCCGGTTCTTGTACTTCAGCGTGCGGCCCAGCCGGAACAGCGCGACCGTCGCCGGGTGGGGGTACACCTCGACGGCCCGCCGGGGCGACGTGGACGCGGGGTCCGTGTCCAGGCCCAGCCGGGCCGCGAGCCGGGCCCCGCGGGACCCGTGCGCGAACTCCGGCCGCCCGGTGTTCGAGGGGTGCGCGCCCGCGTCGAACCGGGCGAAGTCGCGGTTCAGCGCGGCCTCGCACGGCCGGTTGCCGGTGGCGTTCCGCACGACCAGCGACACGTCCAGGCCGACCAGGCAGGGCCCCTCGACGTACGGCGCGAGCACGGCCACCACCGCGTCGTCGTCGCCGTGGGTCGACACGTGCAGCAGCCGCCCGTCGGCGTCGAGGGCCGCCACCCCGCTCGGCTTGGTCTCGCCCCAGGCCAGGTCGACGCCGACGAAGTGCATGGCCCCACCCTGCCGTG
>JAICKK010000211.1 GCA_025927955.1 Nocardioidaceae bacterium | reverse complement strand
CGTCGGCGTACAGCTTGGCCAGCTCGTCGTCGCTCTTGAAGGTGCCGTCCTCGTTGGCCGCCTTGCTCCACGGCACGTTCGCCGCGGTCGGGATGTGGCCGGCGCGCTGGGCCTGCTCCTGCGGGAGGTGCGCCGGGGCGAGCAGCCGTCCGGCGTACTCGTCGGGGCTGCGCACGTCGACGAGGTTCTGGGTGCCGATCGCCTCGACGACCTCGTCGCGGAACGCCCGGATGCTCTTGTCCTGCTCCTTGGCGGTGTAGCTGGTCTTCTCCCGCGAGGTGGCCTCCTCGGTCAGCTCACGGCTGTCGAGCTCCCACTTCTTGCGGCCGCCGTCGAGGAGCCGGACGTCCTCGTGGCCGTAGAGCTTGAAGTACCAGTAGGCGTAGGCGGCGAACCAGTTGTTGTTCCCGCCGTACAGCACGACGGTCTGGTCGTTGGCGACGCCCCTCTCCGAGAGCAGCTTGCCGAACTGCGCCTTGTCGACGAAGTCGCGGCGCACCTGGTCCTGCAGGTCCGTGGTCCAGTCGAGCTTGATCGCCCCCCGGATGTGGCCCTTGTCGTAGGCGGTCGTGTCCTCGTCGACCTCGACCAGCACGATGCTCGGGTCGTCGAGGTGCTGCTCGACCCACTCGGCGGTGACGAGAGCGGATTCGCGGCTCATGGTGTTCCCTTCCTGTGCCCGGTCGGTCCGGACGGTGATGATCTGGTGGTCTGCCTGGTCATTTCATGCACGCGCAGGGTCGGCGAGCGCTCGGCCAGGCGCGCCGGGAGCCCGGAGGGGCGAGCGGCACGGGTGCTGGACACGGATGCTCCTGGGGACGGCGACGACCGAGCGGCGGCGGGGCACGTCGCGAGCCGCGCTCGATGAGCATGCGGCCCGGCCCGGAAGCGGGCTCGAAGGGGCGCGACGTACCGTCAGGACATTCGACACAGCGCCGAGCGCACGCGGCAGTGGTCGACTGCGCGGCGCTTGGTGAGCATGGTCGTGGACATCGAAGCCAGACTACGCAGGCGCTGGGACGGGCCGGAAACGGTCGTCTCACTCTGCGGACAGAGTATCCGTTATGTGGACGTTCACTCGGGGTGGCCGGGAGGTGAGCGTCGCAGGGGCCCCCGATTTCGTCCAGGTGGACGACAACGCACGCCGTACGGGCGCTCGGGCCGTCCGATCTCGTCCAGGTGGACGACAACCGTCGCAGCCACGAGCGAGCGGGCCTGTGGACGACGCCGACGCGGTCGCGTTCGTTGGTGCCAACCTTCCCTCGTGCCGTCCGAGCTCGATCCGATGCACCCGTTCACCACTGCCCAGGCCGTGGCCGCGGGCATCCCCGCCTCGCGGCTGCGCTCCTCGGCCTACCGGCAGCTCGCGAAGGGCAAGTACGTCTCCGCCCGGCGCCGCGTCGACGCCCTTCTCGAGGCGGAGGCGGCGCTGCTCGGCCACCCGAAGGACGCGTTCGTGTGCCACCTCACGGCCGCGAGGCTCTACCGCATGCCGGTCCCCCACGACGTCCACGCGCACGTCGCCGTGCCGGAGCCGGGCCAGCGCCGCCGTCGAGCCGGCGTCCGCAGCCACGTGGCGGCGCCGGGCACGCGGGTCGTCGTCTACCGCGGTGTACGCGTCGCCTCCCCTGTCGACGTCTTCGTCCAGCTCGCGGAGACGCTGCCGCTCGTCGAGATGGTCGTGCAGGGCGACCACCTCGTGCGCCACCACGCGTGCACGCCCGAGGAGCTGGTCGCCGCCTGCAGGGCCTCGAAGGAGGACCACGCCGGTCGGGCGCTGGCGGCCGCACGCTACGTCAGGCGCGACGTGGACTCGCCCATGGAGACCCGGCTGCGGATGCTTCTGGTGCTGGCCGGCCTGCCCGAGCCGACGGTGAACCACCAGCTGCGCCACCCCGACGGCAGCGTCCGGCGGCGCTTCGACCTCAGCTACCCGCACCTGCGCCTGATCGTGGAGTACGACGGGCGACAGCACGCCGACGACCCGGCCCAGCACGACCACGACCTCGAGCGCCGTGAGGAGCTGGACAGGGAGCGATGGCGGATCCTCGTGGTCACGGCCAAGGGGATCTACCAGGAGCCGGAGCGGACCGTGCGGCGGGTGCGGGACGCGCTGGTCGAGCAGGGCGCGGGCCGGCCGCGGCTGCGCACGACCTGGCGCCAGCACTTCCCGGGACGTCCTGCGGCGTCGTGAGGTGGTCGAGCCCGCTCCGATCTCGTCCAGGTGGACGACAACGCACGCCGTACGGGCGCCGGGGCCGTCCGATCTCGTCCAGGTGGACGAGATCCGCACCCGAGGGCGCGGGCCGCGAAGGGTCTCGGGGCGATCCCCCTGGGAGGTGACGGACCGCCCCGAGACGTCCGGGGGCTCACCCTCCCGAGCGGGATGAGACGTTCCTTGTATACCAGCAAGTAGCCAGGCTCGGGGGTAAAGAATCAGCCTCCGGCGAAGGGCGGCAGCAGCTCCACGGTGTCCCCGGGGCGGACCGGCACCGACTCCGGGTCCGCGGAGCCCACCGGCCGGTCGCCGACCATCGCCGAGCAGACCGACATGACCTGCGCCAGCCGGGGCCGGTCGGCGTGCCGGGCGCGCACGGCGTCGAGCACCGCCGCCAGCGACGTGTCGCCGCCGACGTCCACGACGTCGCACTCCACCCCCGCGGCGGCGCGCGCAGCGGCCCAGTAGCGGACGGTGACGCTATCCACGCCTGGGACCTCCAGGGAACCGGACCGGGCTCATGGTGGGTATCCTGCCGTATCACGCCAACCGGGCCAGGTGCACGACGACCGGCCGGGACTGGTCTCGGAACGGCTCAACGGCGAGTCGGCACGCATCTCCCGAGGGGACTGCCATGAGCACCCTGCTGCTGCTGACCAGCACCACCCAGCCGTCGGCCGACGTGCTGCCGGCCCTGGCGCTGCTGCCGCACGACGTCCGCATCCTGCCCGCCGAGGGCAGCGCGCTGCTCGAGGCGCCCGAGGTCGACCTCGTGCTGGTCGACGGGCGCCGGGACCTGGCCCGCGCGCGGGACCTGTGCCGCCTGATCCGTACGACGGGCAGCGACGCCCCCGTGCTGCTGGTCCTCACCGAGGGCGGGCTGTCCGTGGTCGCGGCCGACTGGGGCATGGACGACGTGGTGCTCGCCACGTGCGGACCGGCCGAGCTCGAGGCGCGGCTGCGTGTCGGCATCGGCCGGCTGGCCGCCCGGCGCGACAGCGACGACCCCGAGGCGCACGTCATCCGCTCCGGCGACGTCACGGTCGACGAGGCGACGTATACCGCCAAGCTCGGCGGCCAGCCGCTGGATCTCACGTTCAAGGAGTTCGAGCTGCTGAAGTACCTCGTGCAGCACCCCGGCCGGGTGTTCACCCGCGAGCAGCTCCTCCAGGAGGTGTGGGGATACGACTACTTCGGCGGCACCCGCACCGTCGACGTCCACGTGCGGCGGCTGCGCGCCAAGCTCGGCGCCGAGAACGAGACGCTGATCGGCACGGTCCGCAACGTCGGCTACCGGTTCGTGCTGCCGCCCAAGCAGCCCGCGGCCGACCGCGAGAACGCCTGAGCCCGGCCTCGGCCGCTCGCTGGTCACGATCTGCAGCCTTCCGGGCGCTCAGAGCCTGCGCTTCGTGACCAGTGAGGCGAGCGCGCCGGCCACTACTCCGTGAGCGCGTCCTGCTGGGCCGCGGCCACCCGCTGGTCGGGGATCCGCACGGTCTGTACGGCGGGCGTGGGCTCGCGCACCGGCACGGCCAGGATCGGCGGCGGCGGCGGGCGGCGCATGCCCGCGCGCACGTCGCGCGGCAGCGTCTCCTCGAGATGGGTCAGCCACAGCAGCAGCGCGAACGCCGCCGGCGGGAACGCCAGCGCGGTCAGCATCATCAGTGCGTCGTTCACCGCTACCTCACCTGCCGCCTAGGCTCGGGCCCATGCCGCCCTCCGTGCACCTCGTCCCGCCCAGCGACTTCGACTGGACCGCGAGCGACGGGCCGGCCGCGACCGTGCGCGAGGTGGTGGAGGCCGCGGCGTCCGAGGACGGCGCGGCGCCCCTCGACGAGGCGGCGCTGCTCGGGCTCGGGCACGGGCTGGGCGCCTCGACGCTGTGGCTGTCCGACGAGTCCGGCTTCGCGTGGCGCCACGACGGGGCCCTGGACCTCGCGGTCGCCCCGGAGGCCCGCGGCCAGGGTGCCGGGGCCGCGCTGGCCGCCGCCGCCACCGCCGAGGCCGGCGCGCTGACCGCCTGGTCCCACGGCCACCACCCCGGCGCCGCGGCGCTGGCCGCCCGCTTCGGCTTCGAGCCGGTCCGCGACCTGTGGGTCATGCGCCGGCCGCTGGACGACCTGCCGCCCCTGCCGCCGGCGGCTCACGGCGCCGACGGGGTCGACGTACGCACGTTCCGGGTGGGTGAGGACGAGGACGCGGTGGTCGCGGTCAACGCAGAGGCGTTCGCGCACCACCCCGAGCAGGGGTCGCTGACGCGCGCGGGCCTGGAGGAGCGGATGGCCCAGCCGTGGTTCGACCCGGGCGGCCTCTTCCTCGCCGCACGCTCCGCGGACGGCGAGATCGTCGGGTTCCACTGGACCAAGGTGCACGATGAGGAACCGCCGTACGGGGAGGTGTACGTCGTCGGTGTGTCGCCGCGCGCGCAGGGCGCCGGCCTGGGGCGCCGGCTGACGCTGACCGGGCTGCACCACCTGGCCGCACGGGGGCTGGCGGAGGTGGTGCTCTACGTCGAGGCGGACAACGCCCCGGCGGTCGCGGTGTATGGGCGGCTCGGGTTCACGCACGCCCCGCAGGACACGCACGTGCAGTACGCGCGCAGCTGACATCCCGCCGCGCGTCCGGCAGGTCGGCGGCCACGACGACCGACCTCGACGCCGTCCCTCCCGGCGTCGGCACGCCGACTCAGGGGCTCGACGACGTGGACATGACGCCCACGATGAGCAGGACGTACCCCACGCAGATCAGGAGCGCGACGGCCGAGAGCACGATGCCGATGGTGCTCATCACCTTGTGCTCGGCCCGCCCGCGCCTGAGGCCGATGCTCCCGAAGACCAGACCGACCGGCGCCGTGAGCCACGCGACGATCCCCACGAGCGGGATCCAGGCCACGAGCAGGCTGACGATGCCGAGGACCAGCGAGGTCACCGGTGCGAGGGCGCTGTCGGTCTGGACGTGGACCGTCGGTGGCGGGTAGCCGTACCCGTAGCGGTCCGGTGGTCCCGGCGGCGGCCGGTCGCTCGTCATACGGGGACGGTACGCCGCGACGGGCCGCCCGTCAGCCGGTCCGCCGATGGTCGTGGACAGCGCGCCACCGGTCCCTCGCCTGCTCACGGCTACCCGGTGTGCACGTGCCGGTGTCACGATGGAGCCATGACCGCCGACTCCGCGAGCAGACACCTGGCGACGCACCTCGGGAGCGCCGGCGGGGACGGTCCCGACCTGCGGGCCGTGGCCGCCGAGCCGTTCGACGTGGAGCCGCCGTACGACGCCGCCGCGTCGGGCCTGCCGCGCGACCGGTTCCTGGACCGTGAGCTGTCCTGGCTGCACTTCAACACCCGGGTGCTGGAGCTGGCCGAGGACCCGGGCCTCCCGCTGCTCGAGCGGGTGCGCTTCCTGGCGATCTTCGCCTCGAACCTCGACGAGTTCTTCATGGTCCGCGTCGCCGGCCTCAAGCGGCGGATGGCGGCGGGGGTCGCCGTCCCCACCGCGTCGGGTCTGATGCCGCGCGAGGTGCTGCAGCGCATCTGGTCCAGCACCTCGGCCCTGATGCAGCGGCACGCGGACCTCTTCCGCGACGACATCGTCCCGGCGCTGGCCAAGGAGAGCATCGACGTCGTCCGCTGGGACGACCTGTCCCGTGACGAGCAGAAGCAGTGCAAGCGGCTGTTCAAGGAGCGGGTCTTCCCCGTGCTGACCCCGCTCGCGGTCGACCCGGCGCACCCGTTCCCCTACATCTCCGGGCTCTCCCTCAACATCGCGGTGCTGGTGCGCAACCCGAAGACCGGCAAGGAGCACTTCGCCCGGGTGAAGGTGCCGCCGATCTTCTCGCGGTTCGTGCCGGTCGGCAACCAGCGCTTCGTGCCGCTGGAGGACGTGATCGGTGAGCACCTCAAGCGGCTGTTCCCGGGCATGGAGGTGCTCGGGGTGCACACGTTCCGGGTCACCCGCAACGAGGACCTCGAGGTCGAGGAGGACGACGCCGAGAACCTGCTGGCCGCG
>JAICKK010000252.1 GCA_025927955.1 Nocardioidaceae bacterium | reverse complement strand
GCCCTCCTTGATGCGCACCAGCACCTTCCCGGCGCCGCTGCCCGAGTAGTCCGGTGGCGGGGACAGGCGCTCCTTGAGGGCGCTCAGCCCGTAGGAGTAGACCGCGAAGCCGCCGCCGAGCAGGACCGCCAGCGCGATCAGCACCGCGAGGCACCCCAGCGCCCGGCGACGGTGCGGTGGACGCGGCCGGCGGCCGGGGTCGAGGTCGAGACCGACGTCGCTCACCGCTCGGGTGCCTCCTTGCTGGGTTGCGGGGCCTCGGGGCGCGCCCCCGGGGCGGGTGCGGACACCACCTCCCCGGGCGGGCTCCCGGTGCCGCGCTCGGTGTCGAGGGCATTCTGCAGGATCACCACGGCGGCCGCCTGGTCCACGACGGCGCGCCGCCGGGCGCCCTTGCGGCCGAGCTGCCGCAGCGCGGCCTCGGCCGACACGGTGCTCAGCCGCTCGTCGCACATCCGCACCGGGACCGGCGCCACGACCGCCGCGAGCCGGGCGGCGAAGTCGCGGGCCTTGGCGGCGGCGGGCCCCTCGCCGCCGGACAGCGACCGCGGCAGCCCCACGACGAGCTCGACCGCCTCCTCCTCGGCGCTCAGCGCCACCAGCCGCTGGAGGTCACCCCGGCCGCGCGCGACCGTCTCGAGGGGCGTGGCGACCATCCCGGCGGGGTCGCAGCGGGCGACCCCGATGCGCACGTCGCCGACGTCGACCCCGATGCGTACTCCGCGTCGCACCGTCACCTCACCGCTGGGTCGCGACGCGACCGACCTCGTGCTCCACCTCGACCAGCGCGCGGTCGGCCTCGGCCGGGTCGGTCCCGCCGCCCTGGGCGACGTCGTCCTTGCCGCCGCCGCTGCCTCCCAGCCTCGCGGCGGCCACCTTGACCAGCGCGTTCGCCGAGACTCCCCAGGAGCGGGCCGCGTCGTTGACCGCCACCACGACCGCCGGCCGGCCGTTGGCCGAGCCGACGAGCGCGACGACGCCCGGGCGGTCCGGGCCGAGCCGTCCGCGGATGTCGAGGGCGAGCCGGCGCACGTCCCCGGCGCCGACGCCCTGCCCGACGACCTGGCCGACGAAGGCCACCCCGAAGACGTCGCGCGCCTGGGCGGCGAGCGGTCCCGCCGACGACAGCAGCTGCTGCACGCGGACCCGCTCGATCTCCTTCTCCGCCGCCCGCAGCCGCTCGACCAGGTCGTGGATCCGCTCCGGCAGCTCCTCGGGCCGGGCCTTGAGGGCCTCGCTGAGCTGGGCGACCAGGACGTGCTCGCGCGCCAGGAAGCGGTAGGCGTCGCCGCCGACGAGGGCCTCGACCCGGCGCACGCCGGAGCCGATCGACGACTCGCCCAGCAGCTTGATGACGCCGAGCTGGCCCGAGCGCCCGGCGTGCGTGCCGCCGCAGAGCTCCCGCGCCCAGTCCCCCACGGAGACCACGCGGACCTGGTCGCCGTACTTCTCCCCGAACAGCGCCATCGCGCCGGAGCGGCGGGCCTCCTCCTGGCTCATCACCTCCGCGTGCACCGCGAGGTCGGCGAGCACCAGGTCGTTGACCCGCGCCTCGACGTCGACCATCGCCGAGGTGGGTACCGCACCGCTGGCGGAGAAGTCGAACCGGAACCGGCCGGGCGCGTTCTCCGAGCCGGCCTGGGTCGCGGTCTCCCCGAGCGCCTCGCGGAACGCCTTGTGGACCATGTGGGTGGCGGTATGGGCGCGGCTGATGGAGCGACGGCGCTCCACGTCGACGAGCGCCTCGCCGGCCTCGCCGAGCGTGACCTCGCCGGAGAGCACGGTCCCCCGGTGCACGATGAGCCCGGTGACCGGCGACTGCACGTCGAGGACCTGCAGCCGGGCGCCGCCCGCGAGCTCGATGACGCCCTGGTCGGCGAGCTGGCCGCCGCCCTCGGCGTAGAAGGGGGTGCGGTCCAGGACGACCTCGACCTCGTCGCCCTCGTGCGCGCTGACGGCCGACGCGGCCGTGCTGTCGATGATGCCGCGCACCACGCCCTCGGAGACGATCTCGGAGTAGCCGGTGAACTCCACCGGGCGGCCGAGCGCGTCGGCCACCTCGCGGTAGGCCCGCACGTCGGTGTGCTTGCCCTTCTTCGCCTTCGCGTCGGCCTTGGCGCGCTGCCGCTGCTCGCTCATCAGCCGGCGGAAGCCCGGCTCGTCGACCGCCAGGCCCTGCTCGGCGGCCATCTCCAGCGTCAGGTCGATGGGGAAGCCGTAGGTGTCGTGCAGCGCGAACGCCTGGCCGCCGGACAGCTCGCTCTGCCCGCTGCGCCTGGCCTCCTGGGCGGCGAGGTCGAAGATCGTGGTGCCGGTGCGCAGGGTGGCCCGGAACGCCTCCTCCTCGGCGTAGGCGACCGTCGAGATCCGCGTCCAGTCGCGGTCGAGCTCCGGGTAGGACAGCCTCATCCTGTCCCGGCTGACGGGGAGCAGCTCGGGCAGCGTGCGGTCCTCGACCCCGAGCAGACGCATGGAGCGTACGGCGCGGCGCAGCAGCCGTCGCAGCACGTAGCCGCGCGCCTCGTTGCCGGGCGTCACGCCGTCGACGATCAGCATCATGGCGCTGCGGACGTGGTCGGCGACGACGCGGAAGCGGACGTCGTCCTCGTGGCTCTTGCCGTAGGCGCGCCCGGACAGCTCCACGGCCTTCTCGACGACCGGGAAGATCTCGTCGATCTCGTACATGTTGTCCCGGCCCTGGAGTAGGAACGCGACGCGCTCGAGGCCCATGCCGGTGTCGATGTTCTTGTTCGGCAGCGGCCCGAGGACGTCGAAGTCGGCCTTGTTGCGGACCGCGGAGAGCTCGTCGGACATGAACACGAGGTTCCAGATCTCCAGGTAGCGGTCCTCGGCACCCCAGTCGAGGTCCGCGCCGTACTCCGGGCCCCGGTCGTAGAGGATCTCCGAGCAGGGGCCGCCGGGGCCGGGGACGCCCATGGACCAGTAGTTCTCCGCCTTGCCGAGCCGGACGATCCGGTCGTCGGGCACGCCCGCGACCCGCTTCCACAGCTCGACGGCCTCGGCGTCGTCCTCGTAGACGCTCGGGTAGAGCCGCGCCTCCTCCAGGCCGTAGCCGCCGTCGGCGACCGGCCGGGTGACCAGGTCCCAGGCCAGCTCGATCGCGCCCTGCTTGAAGTAGTCCCCGAAGGAGAAGTTGCCGCACATCTGGAAGAACGTGCCGTGCCGGGTGGTCTTGCCGACCTCCTCGATGTCGAGGGTCCGCAGGCACTTCTGCACGCTCACCGCGCGCTTGTACGGCGGGGTCTCCTGGCCCAGGAAGTACGGCTTGAACTGGACCATCCCGGCGTTCACGAACAGCAGCGTCGGGTCGTCGAGCAGCAACGACGCGGAGGGCACGACGTGGTGGTCCGCCCTCTCGAAGTGCGCAAGGAACCGGCGGCGGATCTCCGCGGTGTCCATCAGTGGTCGCCCTCTCTCGTCGTGCCCGTCGCGGGACCGCCATCCGGCGACGGCGGTAGCTGGGGAGTCTCATGGAGCGCGACGCCGAGCCGTTCCCGCAAGTCGTTTTCCTTCTCCGCCGCGCCGGCCAGCACCTCGTCGCGCAGCAGCCGCAGCCCCACCGACAGGCCCGCGAGCCGGTCGGCGAGCCCGTCGGGGGTGAACGCCTCGGCGGCGCGCCGGACCCGGACCACCGCGTACAGCCCGGCACCCGCGCCGGCCAGGAACCAGACCGCCCGGGTCATGCCGCGTCGTCCTGCGCGAGGCCCGCCTGCCGGGCGCGCACCAGCCGCCTGGCCTCCTTGACCTCGTCACGGCGTCGCCGGCGGGAGCGGCGCACCTCCTGGCGCATCTCGAACCGGATGCGGTTGCGGTTGGTCGGTGAGAGCGCCCGCTGCACGCCGTACCCGAGGGAGACCAGGCGCACCAGCGACTCCGCCGCCGCCACCGAGAGGAACCGGTGGACGGGCAGCGGTGCCCCGGTCGGGTCGACCGGCGTTCCCGGCCCTGCGAGCGGCTCGTCGACCAGGCTCGTGATCAGGAAGCGACCGGTGCCGACGACGTCGCGAGGCGGAGCCGACTCACCGCTCGGCCGGCCCGCCGATGCCGAGGACACCTCCTCCAGCCGGCGGGTGAGCACGGCGATCTCGACCCGCGCCGCGCGCAGCTCCGCCTCGACCCGCCGGCGGCCGGCAAGGGTCGCCACGACCGCCGCGACGAGGCCCGCGACCAGCACCACCGCGAGCACCG
>JAICKK010000096.1 GCA_025927955.1 Nocardioidaceae bacterium | reverse complement strand
TGCCCCGAGCCTCCACCCTACGGGGCAACGGGCCGGCGTCGTAGGAGGTTCCCGGGACCGTCTGCGGCGGTGCCCGGCTATCGTGGGTGCCGCGCGCGTCCCTCCGCCGCCGTCTCGAGCCCCCGCCTAGAAGGTCCTCTCCGTTGTTCCGTCGCAGCAAGTCCGATGCCACCGCGTCCTCCGCCGCCTCAGCGGTCGTCAAGGAGGGTGGCAAGGGGCGCGCCACCCCGACCCGCAAGGAGGCGGAGGCCGCCCGGCGGGCCCGTGCGAAGGGTCCGCAGAACAAGAAGGAGGCGGCCCGCCTGCAGCGCCGGCGCCGCGCGGAGGCCAACGTCCGCATGCGCGAGGGCATGCGGACCGGTGACGACCGCTACCTCCCCGCGCGCGACAAGGGCCCGGTGCGCAGGTTCGTCCGCGACTTCGTGGACGCGCGGCTGTGCATGGCCGAGCTGCTGCTGCCGATGCTCGTGGTGATCCTGGTCACCGGCGCCTTCGCGCCCCAGGCCAGCAGCGGCCTGTGGGCGGCCACGATCCTGGTGATCCTCCTCGACACCAGCTGGCTGGTCTTCCGGCTGCGCCGGGAGCTGTCACGGCGGTTCTCCGACCGCAGCACCAAGGGCGCCGTGCTGTACGGCGCGATGCGGTCGATCCAGCTGCGCTGGATCCGGATGCCCAAGGCGCAGGTCAAGCTCGGCGCCCGGCTGCCCGAGCGGTACTGAGGCAGTCCACCGCTCACGGTCGGCCCGCCGCGGGCACCCGGGTCGCCGCCGGCCGCCCCGATGGGGTGCGTGTCCGAGGGTCGCCTACAGTCGCCTCCATGGAGACTCGCAACCTCGGCAGCAGTGGACTCAAGGTCTCGGCGATCGCCTACGGCAACTGGCTCACGCACGGCTCCCAGGTGGAGGAGGACGCGGCGCTGGCCTGTGTCCGGCAGGCCCTCGACGAGGGCATCACCACCTTCGACACCGCGGACACCTACGCGAACACGGCGGCGGAGACGGTGCTCGGCAAGGCGCTGGCGGGCGAGCGCCGGGAGGGGCTGGAGATCCTCACCAAGGTCTACTGGCCGACCGGACCCGGCAGGCACAACGACCACGGGCTCTCGCGCAAGCACCTCATGGAGTCGATCCACGGGTCGCTTCGCCGGCTGGGCACCGACCACGTCGACGTCTACCAGGCCCACCGCTACGACCACGAGACCCCGCTCGAGGAGACGATGGAGGCCTTCGCCGACATCGTGCACTCCGGCAAGGCCCACTACATCGGCGTCTCGGAGTGGCGCGCCGACGAGATCCGGGCGGCACACGAGCTCGCCCGCGAGCTGCGCATCCCGCTGGCGTCCAACCAGCCGCAGTACAACATGCTCTGGCGGGTCATCGAGGCGGAGGTGGTCCCGACCTGCGAGGAGCTGGGCATCGGCCAGGTGGTGTGGTCGCCGATCGCCCAGGGCGCGCTCACCGGGAAGTACAAGCCCGGCCAGGACCACCCGGCGGGGTCGCGCGCGACCGACGAGAAGGGCGGCGCGGAGATGATCTCGCGCTGGCTCAACGACGAGGTGCTCGGCCGGGTCCAGAGGCTCCAGCCGATCGCCGACGAGGCGGGCCTGTCCATGGCGCAGCTGGCGGTCGCGTGGACGCTGCAGAACCCCAACGTCTCCGCGGCGATCATCGGCGCCTCCCGCCCGGAGCAGGTCACGGAGAACGCGAAGGCGGCCGGAGTCAGGCTCGAGCAGGGACTGCTCGACCGCGTCGACGAGGTCCTCGGCGGCGTCGTCGAGCGGGACCCGGGCAAGACCCGCTCACCGGCCACCCGCAGCTTCGGCTGAGCGTCGCGGCTCAGCCGGCGCCGTGCAGGCTCATCGGCCCGTAGACCTGCCGGTCCGCCTCGAACAGCGTCACCTGGTCGACACCCTCCTCGAGCAGGTCGCGCCACACCTCCCCGATCCACGACTCGGCGTCGCTCTGCGAGGGGAACCCACCGGCCGCGCCCCCGACGACCTCCTCGCCGGCACCCTCGGGCGTCACCTCGGCGCCGGAGGAGTCCTCGAACCGCCACCGCCACACCCGGGCGCCCGAGTCGGGGCTGCCGAACGTGGACGATGGTTCCAGCGAGCTCGTCATGGGACCAGGGTATCGGCCACTTTGACCGGAGCGCCGCGGCGTGGGACCGTATGGGTCGAAATCTGTCCCACATCGGGGAAGCCGGTCGGAGTCCGGCGCTGACCCGCAACCGTAGGCCGGGCGCACCTCATCGCGTGTGCCCGGTGAGCCGGAGCACCGAGGGGACATCGGCTCCACCCACAATCCGCCGAGGTCTGCGGACGGAGCCGGACCGGGTCCCGGCGACGGGGCGGCGGAGCGGTCCGGTGCTGTCGGCGCCCACCGCCATGAGAGGTCCGTCATGTCCCCCGCTCTCCCGCACCGGCTCCCCGGCCGGACCGGTCCCCGCCTGCTGCTGGTGGTCGCGCTGGTCGGCGCGCTGCTCTCGCTGGCGGGCACGGCGCACGCCGCCACCGGCTACCGGTACTGGAACTACTTCCACGTCAAGAACGGCGCCTACCAGTTCGCCACCACCGGCCCGTCCGGCTACGTCCCCAAGGACGGCAGCGTCGAGGCGTACCGCTACGGCCTGTCCTCCGGCACCCAGGGCCTGCACCCCCGGACCGCCGCGTCGACGTACACGGTCGCCGACATCTGCAAGGGCACGACGGCGGGGAGCGGGCAGAAGCGGGTCGGCGTCCTGATCGACTACGGCACCAAGGCGGACGCCGCCTCCGGCCAGACGCCGCCGGCGCCCCGCGCCGCGTGCGCGGTGGTCGCCACGAGCGCCAACGGCCAGCAGGTGCTCGACCAGGTGGCCCGGCTGCGGGTCCAGAAGCAGCTGATCTGCGGCATCGACGGCTACCCCGTCTCCGGCTGCTCGGTCACCGTCAAGGACGCTCCCGCGGCTCCGGCGGGCAAGTCCGTCGACTTCGCCCTGCCGGCGGCGTCCGGCTCCTCCGGGTCGTCCTCCACGTCTGGGTCCTCCGCGCCCGCCTCCGGTGGCGGCGGGCTCGCCTGGCCCCTCGTGGGCGTCGCCGCGGCGGTCGTCGTCCTCGGCGGCGGCGGCCTGCTGCTGGCCCGGCGCCGCCGGGACGCCTGAGCAGGAGACCCGCCGTGCGACCCGAGCACCTGCCCACGCTTCCCCGGCCACTGCATCCTGGGGCCTGGTGGGTGTGGGCGGTCGCGCTCGCGGCCGCCGCCAGCCGCACGACCAACCCCGTCCCGCTTCTCCTGGTCCTCGCGGTCACCGGCTTCGTGGTGGCGGCCCGGCGCACCCGCGCCCCCTGGGCCCGCGCCTACGTCGCCTTCCTCAAGCTCTCGCTGCTGGTCATCGTGGTCCGCATCCTGTTCCAGTCGCTGCTCTCCGCGGGCGCCCAGGGGCCGACCGTCCTGGTGACACTCCCCTCGGTGCCGATGCCGGCCAGCAGCGGGCTGAAGCTGGGTGGCGTGGTGAGCCTCGAGGCGGTCCTGCGCGCGACGTACGAGGGGCTGCAGCTGGCCACCATCCTGTGCTGCGTGGGCGCCGCGAACGCCCTGGGCAGCGCCCGCCGGCTGCTGCGGCACGTGCCGGGCGCGCTGTACGAGATCGGGGTGGCCTGCGTCATCGCGCTCACGTTCGCCCCGCAGCTGGTCACCGACGCCGCCCGGGTGCGTGAGGCGCACCGGCTGCGCGGCCAGGACCGCACCGGTCTCGGCGCACTGCGCCGCCTGGCCATGCCGGTGCTCGAGGGGGCGCTCGAGCGCTCGGTCGACCTGGCCGCGGCGATGGACGCGCGCGGCTACGGGCGTACGACGGACGCGCGCCGGTCGTCCCGGCGGCTGACCGCCGTGCTGGTCTTCGCGGGGCTGCTGGCGGTGTGCGTGGGGGTCTACGGGCTGCTGGCCGCGGCCGGCTGGTGGCTGGGCACCCCCGTGCTCGTCGCCGGGCTGGTCGCGGTCGGGCTCGGGGTGCACGTCGGCGGGCGCCGCACCGGCCGCAGCAGGTACCGACCCGACCCGTGGGCGCTGCCGGAGTGGCTGGTCGCCGGCTCGGGGGTGCTCGCCGCGGCGGCGGTCTTCGTCGACGTACACGTGTCACCGGCGGACTTCTTCCTGGCCAGCGTCACGGACGTGCCGCCGGTCCCGGTGCTCGCCGTGGCCGGGATCCTGGTGGCCCTGCTGCCGGCGGTCGCGGCCCCGCCACCGCCGGCACCGACCGGCCGGCCGCCCCGGAGCAGGCCGCCGGTGACCCCCGCCGCGGGAGCGCCGGGGCGAGAGGAGGTGGCGGCGTGATCTCGCTGGACCGGGTCGGCGTCACCTACGCCGACGAGCCGGCACCGGCCCTGTCCGGTGTCGACCTGGCGGTGCCCGAGGGCGAGCTGGTCCTCGTCGTCGGCCGCACCGGGTCCGGCAAGAGCACCCTGCTGCGGACCCTCAACGGCCTGGTGCCGCACTTCTCCGGGGGCACGCTGCACGGACGGGTCGTCGTCGACGGGCGCGACACCCGCACCCACCGGCCGCGCGACCTCGCCGACGTCGTGGGCTACGTCGGCCAGGACCCCCTCGCCGGCTTCGTCACCGACACCGTCGAGGAGGAGCTCGCCTACGGGATGGAGTCCCTCGGCCTCCCGCCCGACGTGATGCGCAAGCGGGTCGAGGAGACGCTGGACCTGCTGGGCCTCGCGGAGGTGCGCGACCGCGCGGTGGCCGACCTGTCCGGCGGTCAGCAGCAGCGCGTCGCCATCGGGTCGGTGCTCACCACCCATCCGCGGCTGCTCGTGCTCGACGAGCCGACCTCCGCGCTGGACCCGCTCGCCGCCGAGGAGGTGCTGGCGACCCTGCAGCGGCTGGTGCACGACCTCGGCATGACCGTCGTGCTGGCCGAGCACCGGCTCGAGCGGGTCGTGCAGTACGCCGACCGGGTCGTGCTCCTCCCCGGCGGCAGCGGCCCCGTCGTGGGGGGCGCTCCCGCCGACGTGCTCCGCAACTCCCCGGTCGCCCCACCCGTCGTCGAGCTGGGCCGGGTGGCCGGCTGGGACCCGTTGCCGCTGTCGGTGCGCGACGCCCGGCGGCTGGCCGGACCGCTGCGCGAGCGCCTCGCCACGGCCCCGGCACCGCCCGCCCGCCCGGGCGCCGGCCCGGTCGTCGCCCGGGCCGAGCGGGTCGTCGCCTCCTACGGTCGGTTCCCCGCGCTCGCGGGTGTCTCCGTCGACCTCTCCGGCGGCGAGGTGGTGGCGCTGATGGGCCGCAACGGCGCCGGGAAGTCGACGCTGCTCAAGACGCTCGTCGGCCTGAAGCGCCCGAGCAGCGGGCGCGTCGAGGTCGACGGCCTCGACCCGGCGGGCCTGCGGCCCTCGCGTCTGCTGCGGCACGTCGGGATGGTGCCGCAGGTGCCGGCCGACCTCCTGTACGCCTCGAGCGTCGCCCGAGAGTGCGAGCAGGCCGACCGCGACACCGGGGTCGCCGCCGGCACCACCCTGGAGCTGTTCGGCCGCCTGTCGCCCGACGTACCCCTGGACAGGCACCCGCGCGACCTCTCCGAGGGGCAGCGGCTGACGCTGGCGCTCTCGGTGGTCCTCGCCGCCCGTCCCCCGCTGCTGCTGCTCGACGAGCCGACCCGTGGCCTGGACTACACCGCCAAGCACCGGCTGGTCGAGATCCTGCGCGACCTCGCCGGGCAGGGCCACGCCGTGCTGGTGGCCACCCACGACGTCGAGCTGGTCGCCGAGGTGGCCGCGCGGGTGCTGGTGCTCGCCCAGGGGGAGCTGGTCGCCGACGGGCCGACGACCGACGTCGTGGTGTCCTCCCCCGCGTTCGCGCCCCAGGTCGCCAAGGTGCTCGCACCGCAGAGGTGGCTGACCCCCACCGAGGTGGCCCTCGCCCTCGCCGACGAGCCGGTGACCCCGTGAGCGCCGCCGGGACCCTCGTCCCGGTGCGGCTGCGCCCGGGCCTGGTGCTCGCCGCCACCTTCGTCGTGGGGCTGGTCGCGTTCGGCTGGCCGTTCCTGACCCGCCCGGGGTCGGCGCTCGACACCTCGCACTCCGGAGACGCCCCGTTCGTGTTCGTGGCCGTGCTGCCCCTGCTGGTCGCCGTGGTGCTCGCCGAGCTCACCTCGGGCGGGATGGACGCCAAGGCCGTGGCCATGCTCGGCATGCTCGCCGCGGTCGGGGGCGCGCTGCGCGCCCTCGGACCCGGGACCGCCGGTCTGGAGCCCAGCTTCGCCGTGATCATCCTCGGCGGCCGGGTCTTCGGCCGGGGCTTCGGCTACGTCCTGGGCGCCGTCACGCTGTTCACCGGCGCCCTCATCACCGGAGGCGTGGGGCCCTGGCTGCCGTTCCAGATGGTCGCCGCCGGATGGGTCGGCTTCTTCGCCGGATGCCTGCCGAGCGTCCGCGGCCGCGCGGAGGTGCTCTGGCTGACGGCCTACTCCTTCGTCGTCGGCGGCGTGTACGGCGCGGTGATGAACCTGTGGTTCTGGCCCTTCGCCTCCTACGGTCCGGAGACCTCCTACGTCGCGGGCGCCTCGTTCGCGACCAACGCGTCGCACTACGCGGTGTTCTACGCGACCACGTCGCTGCCGTGGGACCTGGGCCGGTCGGTGCTCTCGGGCGTCGTGGTACTGCTGGCCGGCAGCGCGCTGCTCCGGGCGCTGCGGCGCGCCTCCCGCCGTGCGGCGTTCGACGCCGCTGCGGAGTTCGAGGCGGCCCCACGGTGAGGCTGAGCGTGCTCGGCACAGGGTCCGCCGACGGCTGGCCGAACCCGCACTGCGGCTGCCCCTCGTGCGCGGCGGCGCGCGCGCACGGGCAGCTGCGCGGCCAGACCTCCGCGCTCCTCGACGACGTGCTGCTGCTCGACTGCGGTCCCGAGACGCCGCACGCCGCCCAGCGGGCCGGGCTCGACCTCACCCGGCTGCGCCACGTGCTGCTCACCCACGTCCACCCCGACCACTGCGCGCCGGCCTTCCTGCTCTTCCGCTCCTGGGTGCGCGAGGGCCCCCTCGACGTGCTGGGCCCGCCGGAGGTCGTCGAGCAGGCCCGCCAGTGGGTGGCGCCCGACTCCGCGGTGCGGTTCGTCGAGGTCCGCGCCGGCGAGAGGCACCGTGTCGAGGGGTACGACGTGCGGGTGCTCGCCGCGCGGCACGGCGCGCAGGGCGCCAGCGTCCTCTACGACGTGCGCGGGCCGGGAGGACGCGTCCTGTACGCCACCGACACCGGGCCGCTTCCGGAGGAGACGCTCGAGGCCGTGCGCGGCGCGGCGTTCGACGTGGTGCTGCTCGAGGAGACGTTCGGCGACCACACCGGGCACGACACCGACCACCTCGACCTCGCCACGTTCCCCGAGCAGCTGCGCCGGCTGCGGGAGGTCGGCGCGCTCACGCCGGACACCGACGTGCTCGCCGTACACCTCTCGCACCGCAACCCGCCCGCGCCGGAGCTGGGCAGGCGGCTGGCCGACTGGGGTGCGCGCCTCGTGGAGGACGGGACCACTCTCCGCGGGCGCCCGCCGCCGGCCTCGCCGACCGGCCGGACCCTCGTGCTCGGCGGGGCCCGCTCCGGCAAGTCCCGGGAGGCCGAGCGGCTGCTCGCCGCGCACGGTGAGGTCACCTACGTCGCCACCGGCTATCCGGTGGACCCCGACACGGACCTGAACGCCGGCCCCGACGCCGGCCCCGACGCCGAGTGGGCGAGGAAGGTGCGCCGGCACCGCCAGCGACGGCCCGCGGGGTGGTCGACGGTCGAGACCGTCGACCTCGTCGCGCTGCTCGAGGCTCCCGGCGGGCCGCTGCTGGTGGACTGCCTGACGCTGTGGCTGACCCGGGTGATGGACGCCCACGACGCCTGGGACGACCGGGCCTGGGCGTCGTCGGGCGCCAAGGCCGTGCGCGCCGAGGTCGACGCGCTCGTCGAGGCCTGGCGGGCGACGTCGAGGCGGGTGGTGGCGGTCAGCAACGAGGTCGGCCAGGGCGTGGTGCCCGACTCCTCGTCGGGCCGCAGGTTCCGCGACGCGATGGGCGAGCTCAACGCGCGGTTGGCCGCGCAGACCGAGGACGTCCGGTGGTGCGTGGCCGGTCGGGTCGCACCGCTGTGAGGGACGCGCTGCGCCTGTGCTTCGGGACGCTCACCGTGCTGCCCGTCCGTCCGCCCCGACGGCTGGACGCGCGCACCGCCGGGCGGGCGATGGCGCTGGCGCCGCTGGCGGGTGTGGCGCTGGCCGCGGTCGTCCTCGCCGCGCTGTGGCTGCTCGGTGGCGCCACGTTGGGCTTCGTGCCGCCCGGCGGCGCCTTCACGCTGGGGGCGGTCGGCGAGCCGGGGCCGGCCCGCGGGTCGGCCCTGTCCCCGCTCGTGGCCGCCGCCATCGCCGTCGCCGCCACCGCCGCGCTGACCCGCGGGATGCACCTCGACGGGCTCGCCGACACCGCCGACGGCCTCGGCTCGCGACGGGCGGGCGAGGAGGCACTGGCGCTGATGCGGCGCGGCGACGTCGGCCCCTTCGGCGTCGCCACCCTGGTGCTCACGCTGCTCGTGCAGGTCGCCGCGCTGGCTGCCTGCTTCCGGGCGGGGGTCGGACCGCTCGCCCTGGTCACCGCCCTGGTCGTCAGCCGGGCCGCCCTGCCGCTCGCGTGCCGGCACGGCGTGCCCGCGGCGCGCCCCGAGGGCCTCGGCGCCGCCGTCGCCGGCACCGTCGGCGGGGCCGGTCTGCTGCTCGCCCTGGCGCTCACCGTGGTGATCCTCGCGCCGACCGCCCTCCTGGCCGGGACCGGTCCCTCGGGAGCCTGGGGGGTGCTGCGGCCGGTGCTGGCCGTGCTCCTGCCCTGGCTGGCCGCCTGGGTTTGGGCCCGGCACTGCGTACGTCGACTGGGCGGGGTCAGCGGTGACGTGCTCGGCGCCACGGTCGAGGTGGCCTGCACGACGTCCCTGGTGCTGTTCTCGCTGACCTGAGCGCTCCCGCGCCGCGGAGGACGCGCGGCGTCCCGCTCCCGGCCGACGCCTATGGTTGCGCTATGACGAGGCGGCGGCCGCAGGGCAGGCGCGAGCGGCGACCGCCCCGTCGGCCCAGATGAGCAGGCCGGCATCCCTGGCGGCGGCGCTCCCCGTGGTGTCGGCCGCGCGCGCCCGTGACGTGCTGCGGTCGGCGTTCTGGCTGGTGCCGTCGCTGTGCGTGCTCGCCTCGATCGGGCTCGCCGTCGGGCTGATCGCGCTCGACCAGCACCTCCCGGCGGCCCACGGCTTCTTCCTCTACCCCGGGCCGCCGGACGGGGCGCGGTCGTTCCTGTCGTCCATCATCACCGCGATGATCTCGTTCACCGGCCTGGTGTTCTCGATCACCATCGTGGTGCTGCAGCTGACCAGCGGTCAGTTCTCCCCACGGGTGCTGCGGATGTTCCTGCGGGACCGGACCATCCAGGCCACCCTCGGCGTGTTCATGGCCACCTTCGTCTATGCGATGACCGTCCAGCGGGCCGTGCTCGGCACGCAGGGTCACGACCCGTTCGTCCCCCGGATCGCGGTCACCGTGGCGTTCGTGTTCGTGCTCGCCAGCGTCGGGCTGTTCATCCGCTACATCGACCACGTGGCCAACCTCGTCCGCGCGGCCACCATCGTGTCGGCCATCGGGGCGCAGGCACGCCACGTGCTCGAGCATCGGTACCCTCCCGACGCCGCCGCCTCCGAGGAGCCGGCGACCTCCCTGCCGCCGCCGTCGCGAACGATCCCGGCTCGCTCCGCCGGCGTCCTCGTCTCGGTCAACGAGGAGCTGCTCGTCCGGATCGCCGCCGACGCCGGGTGCGTGCTCGCGCTCGTGCCCCGCGTGGGCGACTTCGTGCCGGCCGGCGCCCCGCTGTGCCTCGTGCGCCCACAGAGCCCTCTGGCGGCCGACGACGGGGCCGACGACGGGGCCGACGACGGGGCCGACCGCTGGCCCGACCATGGGGCCGAGCTCGACGAGCGGGTCCACGGCGAGGTCGCCCTGGACACCGAGCGAACGATGGAGCAGGACCTCGCCTTCGGGTTCCGGCAGCTCGTCGACATCGCGGAGCGGGCCCTCTCGCCGGCGGTCAACGACCCCACGACCGCCTGCCAGTCGCTGGACGTGCTGCACGACCTGCTCCGCCGGCTCGCCACCCGGCACCTCCCCGGTGGCTCGTTCCGGGACCCGGGTGGCCGGGTGCGCCTGGTGGTGCCGCAGTACGCGTTCGCCGACTTCCTCGCGGTCGCGGTCGGCGAGGTCTGGCGGTACGGGTCGGACGCCGCACAGGTCCCGGAGCGGATCGCCGGGATGCTCGTCGACCTCGCCGCCGCTGCACTGCCGGAGCACCGGCGCGCCGTGCAGCACTGGCTCGGGCGGCCGGACATCGCCGAAGCGGTCGCGGCGGCCGCCCGCCCGCCGTCGTGAGCCCTCCGGCCGCCGCTGCCCACCGCCGGCCTACCGTGGGGGCAGGATCGCGACGCACCGCCGGAGGCGGGCGCGTGCGCCGAGGATGGAGGACAGCCGCCGTGCCGGGTTCCCGGATGGAGCATGAGGGGAACGGGCGCCGTGCACCCGGCCCGGTGACGGCGTCCGGCCACGACGTCCAGGCCGAGATCGCGGGCCTGCGTGGACGGCTGCTCGGTGGGCGCGGGCCCGGCGCCACCCGGCAGGAGACGGCGCAGTACATGAGCGAGCGGGCCACCGTCGGCGCGGTGCCGACCGTCATCGAGCGGGAGCTGGTCGGGATCCGCGCCGGTCTCGCCCGCGGCGACACGGACGCGCTCTCCCGCGATGCCGACCGGGCCCGCGACAACCTCGCCGAGACTCTCGACGCGCTGGCGTCGCGAATGGCGCCCCGTCGGCTGGCCTCCCGGTCGATCGATGCCGGGCGCGCCCGCGCCGCACTGGTGCTCGGCGTGCCTACCGGCACGGAGGCGACCTCGCCCGCGGGAGCGGGGGCCTGGTGGCGGGTCGCGGTGCGCGCGGCGGCTCTCGGCGCCGCCGTTACGGTCGGGCTCGGCCTGCTGGTCCGCGCCGGCCGTCGACCGGGCACGACCACGCCGGGCCCGGATCGGCCCCGCTGACCCGCCCTACCTCACTTCGTGCCGTCGTCTCGCGTGAGGGCGTCCTTGGCCTTGGCGAACAGCTCGGCGGCCATGGCCCGGGCCGAGTTCCGCAGGACCGAGGCCTCCGCCGGGTCGCCCTTCGCCAGCGTGGTCAGGAACCCCTTGGCCTCCGCGAAGGAGATGTGGGCCGGGAGCGGCGGGACGTTCGCGTCGGTCAGCACGTCCAGGACGACCGGCCGGTCTGCCGTGAACGCCGCGTCCCAGGCGGCCGCGACGTCGTCGGGCTTCTCGACCCGGATGCCACGCAGGCCGAGCAGCTCGGCGTAGCCGGCATAGTCCATGTCCTCGACGAGCTGGCTGGTGTCGTAGCGGGGGTCGCCGACCTCGCGCATCTCCCACGACACCTGGGTCAGGTCGCCGTTGTGCAGGACCAGCACGATGAACCGCGGGTCTTCCCACTCCCGCCAGTGCCGCTTGACGGTGAGCAGCTCGTTCATGCCGAGCATCTGGAAGGCACCGTCACCGATCGTGCACACCACCGGGCGCGCCGGGAACGCGAACTTCGCGGCCAACGCGTACGGCATCGCGGCGAGCATCGAGGCGAGGAGCCCGGACAGGTTGCCGCTCATGTTCCGGCCGAGCTTGATGTGGTGGCCGTACCAGTCCGCGGTCGAGCCGGCGTCGGCGGTGACGATGCTGTTCTCCGGCAGCCGCTCGTTCAAAAGGTGGTAGACGTACCGCGGGTTGATGGGGTCGGCCTCGACCATCGCCTCGCGTTCGGTGACCGCGTTCCACTCCTTCATGCCGTCGATGACGCCCTGCCGCCAGGAGAGGTCCTCGGCCTGGCGCAGGTGGGGCAGCAGGGCCGTGAGGGTCGCCTTGGCGTCGCCGGCCAGGCTGACCTCCATCGGGTACCTCAGGCTGAGGTGTCTCGCCGAGAGGTCGATCTGCACCCCGCGGGCCTGACCCGTCTTGGGCAGGAACTCGGCATAGGGGTAGTTCGTGCCCACCATCAGCAGGGTGTCGCAGTCCTGCATCATGTCGTAGCTCGGCTTGGAGCCCAGCAGACCCAGCTGCTGGGTGTGGTAGGGCAGGTCCCCGGGGATGACGTCCTTGCCGAGCAGCGCCGTGATCACGCCGGCACCGAGCCTGTCGGCCACCGCGAGCACCTCGTCGGTGGCACCGGTCGCGCCCTGGCCCACGATCATGGCCACCTTGCTGCCGGCGTTGAGCACCTCGGCTGCGCGACGGACCTCCTCCTCCGGTGGACTGAGCGCCGTGGAGGCGTGCCCGACCCCGGTGCGGGAGACCCAGTGCTCGAGGGCGGGCTCGGCCATCGTCAGGTTCTGCACGTCGGCGGGCAGGATGACGACGGTGGGACAGCGCTGCGACCGGGCGATCCGGACCGCCCGGTCGACGACCAGCTGTGCCTGCATCGGGGTGGTGACCGTCTGCACGTAGCCGGCGACATCGGCGAAGACCCGCTCGAGGTCGATCTCCTGCTGGGCGTCGCTGCCCAGCGAGACCCGCCCCTGCTGGCCGACGACCGCGACGACCGGCTGGTTGTCCATCCGGGCGTCGTAGAGCCCGTTGAGCAGATGCACCGCCCCGGGCCCCGACGTGGCGATGCACACACCCACCTCGCCGGTGAACTTGGCGTGGGCGCACGCCATGAAGCTGGCGATCTCCTCGTGGGTGGGGCGGACGTAGCGGAACGCCTTCCCGTCGGACTCGGCCCGCTCGAGCGCACCGTCGAACCCGCCGATCCCGTCGCCGGGGTAGCCGTAGAACTGGTGCAGGTCCCATTCGATCAGCCGGTCGATCACGAAGTCGCTGACTGTGCTTGTCGTCGTGGCTCCCTGGGAGAGGTGTCCGTGACCGGCCCACCGGACTGCGGGTGGCGTGCGGACGTGCCTTGCTCTCGTACCCGTGCTTGGTGAGGCCAAACGCCGTGGCACCCGCAGGCGGTTTCGCCCGGTGCGCGCGGGGGTACCGGCGTCTGCACCCACAGGAGGTCAGCGATGGTTCTCGTGGCGATCATCGCTGCTCTCGCCGCGGGCGTGTGCTTCGCGGTGGGCGGATACCTCCAGCAGCGCGAGGCGAGCACCCGCCCCCAGGAGGAGTCGCTGTCGCCGCGGCTGCTGGTGGACCTGGCCCGCCGCCCGGCCTGGCTGGCCGGCATCGGCTCGACCGCCGGCTCGTTCCTGTTCAAGGCCGTGGCGTTGACGTTCGGGCCGCTGTCCATCGTGCAGCCGCTGATCGCCAGCGAGCTGATCTTCGCGATCCCGCCGTCGGTGCATCGCCACGGCTTCCGGCTCCATCTCCGCGAGTGGCTCGGCATCGGGATGGTCACCGTCGGGTTGGCGCTCGGCATCTACTCCGCCGACCCGCAGCAAGGCGACCCGCTGCCACCGCTGCTGCGCTGGGTCGAGCTGCTGGGGACCCTCGCGGTGGTCGCGGCGGTGTCCCTGCTGGTGGCCAAGCGGGTCCGGGGGCCGGCCCGCGCGTCGGTGTACGCGCTGGCCGCGGTGGCCGTGCTCGTGAGCCAGTCCGCGCTGCTCGCGGCCACGGTGGCGCTGTTCAAGATGGGGGTCGTGACCGCCCTGACCTCCTGGCAGCCCTACGCGATGGGCGTGGTGAGCTTCGTGGCGCTGACCCTGGTGCAGAGCTCCTACCAGGCGGGCCCCCTGGCCGCCAGCATGCCCATCATGGACGCCGCGAACCCGGTCCTCGCGATCGCCGTGGGCATCGGGGTGCTCGACGAGACGGTGTCCACGGGCACCTGGAACATCGTCGGAGCCGTCACAGGGGTGGTCCTGCTCGTCGCCGGCGTCCTGGTCGTCGACACCTCGCCCGTCGTACGGCGGGTCCAGCGCGTGGAGAAGCGGGAGCAGGAGGAGCGCGAGCAGGAGGAGCGGGCCCAGGAGGAGCGGGCCCAGGAGGAG